>NZ_CALXHK010000011.1:0-53398 GCF_944388085.1 Candidatus Allofournierella excrementigallinarum
ACCGATCCCGCCACCGGCGAGGTGATCGTGCCCGAGGGCAAGATGATGGACCTGTTCGACGCCGACAAGATCATGGCCGCCGGCATCACCAGCCTGGAGATCCGCAGCGTGCTGAGCTGCCGCAGCAAGCTGGGCGTGTGCGCCCGGTGCTACGGCGCCAACCTGGCCAACGGCAACCCCGTGCATGTGGGCGAGTCTGTGGGCGTCATCGCGGCTCAGTCCATCGGCGAGCCCGGCACCCAGCTGACCATGCGCACCTTCCACACTGGCGGCATCGCCTCTGCGGAAGACATCACCCAGGGTCTGCCCCGCGTTGAGGAGCTGTTCGAGAGCCGCCGCCCCAAGGCGCTGGCCATCATGACCGAGATCGCAGGCACCGCCCACATCGACGACACCAAGAAGAACCGCCATGTGGTGGTCAGCGGCGTGGACGAGAACGGAGCCCCCTGTGAGAAGAGCTATCTGATCCCCTTCGGCCAGCGCGTGCGCGTGGCCGAGGGCGACCAGCTGGAGAAGGGCGACATGATCACCGAAGGCCATGCCTACCCCCACGACATCCTGGCCATCAAGGGCCGCACCGCCGTGGAGAACTACCTCATCCAGGAAGTGCAGAAGGTCTACCGCCTGCAGGGCGTTGAGATCAACGACAAGCACATCGAGGTCATCGTGCGGCAGATGCTGCGCAAGGTCCGGGTGGACGACGCCGGTTCCACCAACCTCATCGGCGGCGCTCTGGCCGACAAGATGAAGGTGGAGGAGCAGAACGAGATCATCCGCCAGCGCATCGCCGACGGCGAGGAGGGCCTGAAGGAGGCCAAGTGGACCCAGGTGCTGCTGGGCATCACCAAGGCGTCTCTTGCCACCGACAGCTTCATGTCCGCCGCCTCCTTCCAGGAGACCACCCGCGTGCTCACCGAGGCCGCCATCAAGGGCAAGGTGGACCCGCTCATGGGCCTGAAGGAGAACGTCATCATCGGCAAGCTGATCCCCGCAGGCACCGGCCTGCCGGAGGTGGAAGAGGAACTCATCCGCCGCGAGGCCGAGCAGCTGGGCCTGCCCATCCCCGAGAAGGCCGAGGAGCCCGAAACGGCCCCCGCCGCCTCCGTGGAGGAATGAGCCGCCTGGCGTAAAATGAACCGAAGCGCGGCGCTTTCCCCGTTGAGGGAGAGCGCCGCGCTTTCCTTTGCGCAAGATCGTGCAATAAACCGGCGGCTTGTATCGTTTTTTGGTATAGACAAAAACATTGCAAAAGGGGGAGGAACACATGAAGCATTGCCGCCGCGTGGCGCTGGCTGTCCTGGCAGCGCTGCTGCTCCTTTCCGGCTGCGCCGCGCCCGCGCCCAGCGTTCCGCCCGCCGCCACGGCGGTCCCTTCTCCCAGCCCCACGCCCGCGCCCACCCCGGAGCCCACGCCCCGGCCCGCCGCGCAGCAGCTGGACCTCGCCGCCAGCGGCGAAGGGCTGGCCCTGGACGGCATCAACGACCACGACGGTTTCAGCAAGGTGCGCCTTTCCGCCGGCACTGCCATCACCCTGCAGGCAGAAACGGACATCGGCGGGCTTTACCTCATCTTTGACCGCCCGGTGGAGTGGCGGCTGGAAACTTCCGACGGAAAGACGCAGGCCTGCGGCCAGAACGGATTCATCCACGAGTATGTGGAGCTGGAGCAGCCCGCATCCTCGGTGACGCTCCACCTGCCAGAGGGCACGGTGCTCTGCCAGGTGTACGCCTTCACGCCGGGGCAGCCGCCGGACTGGGTGCAGCAGTGGCAGCCGCCCTGCGAAAAAGCGGACCTGCTGGTGCTGCCCACCCACGCCGACGACGAGCACCTCTGGTTCGGCGGGGCGCTCCCCTGGTACGCCGGGGAAAAGGGCTATGCGGTGCAGGTGGCCTACATGACCAACCACTGGGCCGAGCCCTACCGCCCCCATGAGCTGCTGAACGGCCTGTGGACGGTGGGGGTGCGCAACTATCCCGTCATCTCCGGCTTCCCGGACCTGTACGCCTCCAAGGAAAGCCTGGAGAGCGCCCGTCAGGTCTATGACGAAGAGGCGGTCACCGCCTGGCAGGTGGAGCAGCTGCGCCGCTTCAAACCCAGCGTGGTGCTGGGCCATGACATCGACGGCGAGTACGGCCACGGGGCCCACATGCTCAACGCCGCCACCCTGCTGGCCGCGCTGGAATGCAGCGCAGACGCGGCCCAATATCCAGAAAGCGCCAACGAATACGGCGCCTGGCAGGTGCCCAAGTGCTACCTGCATCTCTGGCCCGAGAACACCATACAGATGGAGTGGGGCGAGATGCCCATGGCCGCCTTCGGCGGGCGCACTGCGCTGGAACTGGCCGCCGAGGGCTTTGCCTGCCATGTCAGCCAGAGCCAGTGGTTCGAGGTGAAGGCGGGCGGCAGCAACGACTGCCGCAAGTTCGGCCTGGCCTACACCAATGTGGGGCCGGACGAGGCGAAGAATGACTTTTTTGAGCACATTCCCTTTGCCGGGCCGGCGGAATGACGGGAAGGAGCGAGAGAGATTTTGACTACCCTGCAAGACCCTGCGGACAGGACCGCCGCCCAGGCCCGCTGGCCCGGGCGGCCCCGGCGCCCGGTGCTTCGCGTGCTGGCGATGGCGGGCGTGTTTCTGTGCGCGCTGGCCGCGTTCCTGCTGGGGGCGGTCTACATCATCTGCAAAGGCCCCAGCCCCGCCGCGCGGGACCTGTTTGTGCACACGGTGATGGAGACCAGCGCCGCCAAATTCACCGCCCGCCTTTTCCTCAGCGAAGAGGAGGTCCAGGCCATCCTGGACAAAAACGGCGTGCTGGAGACCGGCGAAGTCACCCAGGCCGGCGGTGAATTCGAGGCCGGCGACGCCCAGGTGCCCAAGGACACCATCGAGCTTCACGACGTCACCGGCGGCAGCTTCAAGGGCAAGATGCTGGTGGTCCACGACCCCAGCCGGGTGCGGGTGGCGGCCATCGCCTCCTTCGACCCCGAGGGCAAGGGCCAGAAGCTGGAGCAGCTGGTGGCGGACGCAGGCGCGGTGGCCGGCGTCAACGGCGGCGGCTTTGCCGACGAGAACGGCGTGGGCAGCGGCAGCGTGCCGCTGGGCCTGGTCATCCAGCAGGGCCAGCTGCGGGCCGGCGACATGGACCAGGAATATTCGGTCATCGGCTTTGACGAGAGCGACCACCTGGTGGTGGGCCGCATGACCGGCCGCCAGGCGGTGGAGCGCGGCCTGCGGGACGCCCTCAGCTTCGGCCCGGCTTTCATCGTCAACGGCGAGGCCGCCGAGATCTCCGGCACCGGCGGCGGGCTGAATCCCCGCACGGTGATCGGCCAGCGGGCGGACGGCGCGGTGCTGCTGCTGGTCATCGACGGACGGCAGCCCCAGAGCCTGGGCGCGACCTATCAGGACTGCATCCAGGTCATGCAGGAGTGGGGCGCGGTGAACGCCGCCAATCTGGACGGCGGGTCCAGCACCCAGATGATCTACCAGGGAGAAACGGTGAACGTTTGCGCGTCGCTCTACGGCCCGCGCAACATCCCCACCGCCTTTGTGGTGGACGGGGCAGGGGAGGGGCAGGCATGAGCGAACGGAAATGGCGCTATGGGCGCCCCCGCCCCTTCTGGCCCTGGCCGGTGGGCTTCGCCCTTGTGCTCTTTGCCCTGGGCGGCGCGGCGCTGGCGATGCTTTGGGGCGCGCTGGAACGCTATGAGGGATCCACCCCCGAGGCGGCCATCCTGCGCAGCGTGCAGGCGGTGCAGGCCGGGGAAGTGAAAGAGGAAGACGTGCCCGCAGCCGTGCTGCCCGGGCGTTTTGCCACCGCGGCCCAGTATCTGAAAGAGGCCCGGGCGCTGCTGGAAGGCCTGCCCACCGACCGGGACAGCCTGCGTTTTGTGCGCAGGGGCGAAGCCGGCGGGGCCGAGGAATACGTGGTGGTGGATGAAGAAGGCGGCCGGGCGGAGTTCCTGCTCTTCCCCGAAGAAAAGGGCTGGCGGGCCTGGCCCAGGGTGCAGGCGCTGTCCACGGTGACCATCCGCGCCCCCAAAGGGGTGGCCCTCACGGTGGACGGCCGCCCGCTGGAAGAGAGCGAGCGAAGCGAGACTGCCGCCGTCCCCGGCTTTGAGGCGCTGGGCGAGGCCGCGCCCCAGCAGTGCGTCTGGCAGGTGGAGGGGCTTCTGGAACAGCCGGAAGTGACCGCCAAAAGCGAGGCGGGCAGCTGCCGGGTGGAGTGGGAGACGCCCCTGAGCGCCGTGGTCACGGTGGAGCCAAACGGGCAAGACGCCGCCTCTTTGGAGGAATTCCTTGACCGCACCGCCCGCGTCTATGCCCGCTATGTTTCTGCCGACGCCTCCTTCGCCGAGCTGAAAGGCTCCCTCGTGCCGGGCACGGAGTTTTACAACAGCCTGCGCACCTTCGACTCCAGCTGGTATGTGAGCCACGACTCCACCGCCTTTGAAGAGTTTTCGGTCTCGGAGCTGGAAAGCCTTGGTCCCGATGCGGCGGCGGGCACGGTGCGCTTCACCTACATGGTCTACAAGGAGGGCCTGCGCCCCCGCAGCTATCCCTCGGTGTACCGCATGTACGCGGTGCGGGAAGGGGAGGGTTGGAAGCTGCTGGATCTGCAGGTGCAATAAACAGAAAGAGCCGCCTGTTAGCCGGGGTGGCATAAGAAAACGACGGTTCTGCCGTAGGATTTTGGAGCATAAAACACGCAGAGCGGCCCCACAAGCCACCAAGGCTTGCGGGGCCACTCTTTGTGCTTTCTTCATCCAAAATCCTGGGGCGTGGGCTGCGGGCGCAACAATGATGCGCCCGCTCTGCTTTGCAGACCGCCCAGCCGGTCCAAGGCCCCACCGGGGCCTTGGCCGCTTCGCGGACCCGGACTGCGCAGCACCAGGAAAAGTGGCGATTTTGATGGGAACGCAAGGAAAAGCGCCGCAGAGGCTGCGGGCGCGACGAGGGTGCGCCCGCTCCGCTTTGCGGACCGCCCTGCCGGTCGAAGGCCCCACCGGGGCCTTCGCGGCTTTGCCGCCCCGGCACCCTTGGTGGTTGTCAAGGCGCTTTGACGCCGCGATACCGCAAAAGCGCCTGCTTCCCGGCGCCGTTTTCTTACGGCACCCCGGCTTCGCAGGGCGGCTCTCTTTCTGCCCTGCAAAAAGCGGGCTGGCGCGGCGGCGGCAGGTGTTGTATAATGAACGGGGAAAAACGACCAAAAGGGGAGAAGAGCCGAGTGAGAGGGATACTGAAAACGCAGGATCGCAGCGGGACGCAGCGGAAGCTGGAGTGGTGCCTGTGGGCGCTGGCGGTGGCCGCGGTGAGCCTGAGCCTTGCCCTGGCGCGCGTCGAGACCTGCGACTATGTCTCGGTCAACGGCGATTTCCAAAGCTACAATGTGTTCCGCCGGATGCTGGCGGGCCAGACCCCTTACGTGGATTTTGTCAATTACATCGGCATGGCCCCGGTGTGGGTGAACCTGCCGCTGGTGGCGCTGAACAACACCTTTGCCGGCAGCCTGTTCGCCACAAACTTCACCTCCAACGTCCTGTTCAGCGTCACGGTGCTGCTGTGGGTCTGGCTCATCACCCAAAACCGCCCGGCGGCGATGCTGGCCTCCGTGTGCCTCACGAAATTCGTCTCCTCCGGGCTGATGGCCACCCTCTTCGGCCCGGCGCTGGGGGGCTACTGGGCGAGCCTCTTCCAGAACCTTTACGCCCCGGGCAATTCCATGCGCATCGCCCGGCTGTTTTTGACGTTCCTGCTGGCGGGGCTGGGCCTTGCCTGGCTGCGCGCGAAGGGCGAGCCGGCAGAGGGCACGGCCCTGCAAGAGGCCTTCGCCCGCCTGCCCGCCTGCGGCGTGCTGGGGGCGCTGGCAGGGGCGGGCCTTTTGTGGAGCAGCGACTTCGGCCTTGCCGCCGCTTTTTGCGTAACGGTGCTGTTTTTGCTGGAACAGGCGCTGCGCCTGTGGGCCGGGCCGCGGGCTTTTTTCGCGCGGCTGGGCGTCTATGCGGCGGGCTTTGCTTTGGGCCTGCTTGCCTGCGCCAGCCTTGTCACCGGCCTGCATCCCGGCGTGTGGCTGCAAAGCCTTGCGGCCACCGGCGGCTGGCAGTATTTCTACTTCAACGGCACCGGGGGAAAGGCCCTGCTGCTCTATGTGCTCGCCACCCCCCGCCTTTTGCTGTTCGCGGCGCCCTGTGGGGCGTTTTTGATCTGGTGCCTTGTGGGGCTTTGGAAAAAGAAACTCACCGACCGGCAGCTGCTGCTGGGGTTTGTCGCCTTCACCATCCTCGCCGCCACCGGCGCCTATGTGCTCAGCGGCAGCGGCTACAACTTCAAGGAGGCGCTGGAGGGCTATTCCTGGCTGGCGGCCTTCGCCCTGGCGGGGCGCGGCCTTCTGTGGCTTGCCCGCCGCATCGCGCCCCGGCGTGACCTGGCCCTTCGGGCCGCTGCCGGCACGCTGTCGCTGGCCCTCATCGCCCTGGCGGGGCTGGATGCGGCCCGCTGGCCCTCCGCCGCCCATAGCGGGCAGTATCTGGAGGCCCTGGGCGGCTACACCACCTATCAAAAGGCATTGGTGGAACTGCCGGAGATCACCGGCGGCGAGCCGGTATTCTCCCTGTACGCCACCGGCCTGGAAGCGGTGGAAGGTACGTTCCAGCCCACCGGCTGCGACTACATCATCCACGCCCTGGGCGGCGAAAAGCGGGCGGAATATGTCTCCGCCTTCGCAGAGGGCGGCTGGGCCTGGGCCCAGACCCCCCGCATGGACCTGGAAAACTGGCTCACGATGCAGAACTGGGACGTCTACCGCCATCTCTGGGCGGGGTATGAGCGCTGCTATGCCACCGAATACAGCTGGCTGTGGCGGGCCTGCGGCGACCGCAGCCTGCCGGTGGAGGCTCAGGTGCGCGCCGAGCGGCAAAGCGATTCCAGCTGGGCCGTCACGGTGAGCGCACCGGAGGGGCAGACCTTCACCGCCGACCTTTACATCCGCTGGGAGAGCGGCTTCACCGGCGCGAAAGGTGCGTTTCTCTCCCTGGGGCGCAGCATGGTGGGCTGTGCGGCGCCCCTCTTCGGCGACATGCCGGGGGTGGCGGGCTATTTCCCCGCATCGGGTGAGGCGCATATCCCCGTGCGGGTGGAGGACGGGCAGGGAACGGCCACCCTGTGGAGCGCCGACGAGGCATTCACCGAACTGACCGTCACCGAGGCGCGCTTTGAGCGGGCGCTGCCCGCCCTCGACCTCTACGAACAGGAGGCGGCCCAATGAAACAGACCCTTCGCCGCGCCGCCCCCTCTCTGGCAGGAGTGACTATCGGCCTTGCGGTGTTCCTGCTGGTGTACGGCCCGGCGCCCCTTGACCCCACCCGGGACGACTGGTTGTTGGGCGGCTACATCGAGACCGACCTTTTGCAGCACTACGCCGCTTGGCTGGCCATCAAGAACCGGGGCCTCGGCTGGCCGCTCACCTTCACCGCCGGCCTCAACTGGCCGGCAGGCGCGGCGGCGGCCCTGGCGGACTGCATCCCGCTGCTGGCGGTGCCCTTCGGCCTGCTCCGGGGCCTGCTGCCCGATACCTTCCAGTACTTCGGCCTCTTTGTCTGCGGCAGCCTGATGCTTCAGGGCGAGGCGGCGGTGCGCCTTCTGCGCCTGTTCACAAAGCGGATGGAATGGGTGCTGGGCGGCGCGGCGCTTTTCTGCCTTTCGCCCATCCTGCTGGAGCGGGCCTTCCGCCACACCGCCCTGTGCGCCCACTGGCTCATCCTCTATGCCCTCTGGCTCTACTTCAAAAGCGCCGGCGAAGGCCTTTCTGTGCGCCGGGCGGCGGGCTTTGCGGCGCTGGCGGCGCTGGCGGCTTCCATCCACCTGTACTTCGTGCCCATGGTGCTGGCCATCGCCTTTGCCGCGGGCCTGCGGGCGCTGGCGCTCACCCGCCGCTGGCAGCCCTTTGCCCTCGCCGCCGGCGGCGGAAGCCTTGCCGCGCTGGCGGTGGCCTGGGCGCTGGGCTTCTTCACCGTCAGCGGCAGCGCCGACGGGGGCTACGGCGCCTTCGGCATGAACCTGAACGCTTTGTGGAACCCGGTCAGCCTGGATTGGAACTGGTGGGTGCCGGGCTGCGGCCAGCTGCACTGGTCCCGGGTGCTGCCCATCCGGCCGCTGGTGGCCAACAGCCTGGACTCCTTCAACTATCTGGGCCTTGGCCTGCTGGCAGCCCTGGCGGGGTGCGCTTTCGCGGCGGCGTGGCTGCTGGCGCGGCGGCGCGCCGGGGCAAAAGCGCTGGCAGAACGGGCGCTGAGCCACTGGCCGCTGGCGCTGGTGTGCTGTGCGCTGGCCGCCTTCGCGGTGAGCAACGTGGTCACCGCCGGCAGCCGCGTCCTCTTCACCCTGCCCCTGCCCCGGTGGCTCACCGCCCTGTGCGGGGTGTTCCGGGCAAGCGGCCGCATGTTCTGGCCGGTGTGGTACCTGATCGCGGCGCTGGCGCTGGCGGCGTTGGCAAAACTGCCCCGCCGCGGGCTGGCCGCCGCCGCGTTGGCGGCCGTGCTGGCGCTGCAGGTGTTCGACCTCTCAGGGGCGCTGGCGCAAAAGCACAACTGGTTCGCCGAGCCTGCCCTGCGCGCCGCCGCGCCGGCCCCCGCGGAAGAAGAGCTGGCCCTGCTGGAGGGCTGCGACGCTTTCTACACGCTGGAAGTGTGCACCGACCGGGGGCTGGCGGTGGCGCTGGGCCGTGCGGGCCTTGCCACCAACATCAGCCTGCTTGCCCGGGGGGACGATTCCGCCCTGGCCGCCGGCATCGAAACGGCACGCGCCGCCCTCGAAGCGGGGGAGAGCGCGCCCCTGGGCGAAGGGGTGGCCTTTTACACTGCGGACGAAGCCTTTGCCAACGCTGCATCCGCCGCTTCGGGGCTGCGAAAAGCGCCTTTTTACCAGGGCTGGGTGCTGCTTTCGCCGTAAATATGCCCTTCCCCAAAAAGTTTTTTAAAATTCAGTGTTTTGGACAATCTTTTTCGGCAAATACTGTTGACATGCACAGCCCCAGTGTGTAAAATAAAAACTGTTGCGCCCCCTGGCGTAATTATGCCCTTTTGGTGTTTTGGCGGCTCTGCCGCCTGAACATAAATCATTGAAGAAAGGAGATCACAATGCCTACTTTCAACCAGCTTGTACGCAAAGGCCGTGAGGTGTCTGTCCGCAAGTCTACCGCCCCTGCTCTGCAGAAGGCTTACAACTCCCTGGACAAGTCCTACAGCAATGCCAACAGCCCCCAGAAGCGTGGCGTTTGCACCGCTGTTCGTACCATGACCCCCAAAAAGCCGAACTCTGCTCTGCGTAAGGTAGCCCGTGTTAAGCTCACGAATGGTATCGAGGTAACCTCTTACATTCCGGGCATCGGCCACAACCTGCAGGAGCACAGCGTAGTACTGATCCGTGGCGGCCGTGTGAGGGACCTTCCCGGTGTGCGTTACCACATCATCCGTGGTACTCTGGACACCCAGGGTGTGGCCAACCGCAACCAGGCCCGCTCCAAGTACGGCGCGAAACGCCCCAAGGCCGGTGCCGCGAAGAAGTGATCAAACGTATACCCCGCCATCAAAGGCTTATTTATATAAATAGTAAGACCTTGCATGGCACAACGGGAGTTTATTGCTTTCGAGTACCGATGATATCATTCTGTGAAGGAGGGAAGAAAGATGCCTAGAAGAGGTATTACTGCAAAGCGTGACGTTTTGGCCGATCCTGTCTACAATTCCAAGATGGTCACCCGTCTGATCAACAGCGTTATGCTGGACGGCAAGAAGGGCGTTGCCCAGAAGATCGTTTACGATGCGTTCGACATCGTGAAGGAGAAGAGCGGCAACGATCCCCTGGAGATGTTCGAGAAAGCCCTCGAGAACATCATGCCCAGCCTGGAGGTCAAGGCCCGCCGCGTCGGCGGTTCCACCTACCAGGTGCCCATGGAAGTGCGCCCCGAGCGCCGCGAGACCCTGGGCCTGCGGTGGCTGACCAGCTACTCTCGCAGCCGCAGCGAGCGCACCATGCGCGAGCGTCTGGCCAACGAGATCATGGACGCCGTGAACGGTACCGGTAACGCCGTGAAGAAGCGTGAGGATACCCACAAGATGGCCGAGGCCAACAAGGCGTTCGCCCATTACCGCTATTGATCCTGTCTGGAGTTTTAGGAGGTTAACATGCCAAGAGACGTTTCTCTGGAAATGACCAGAAACATCGGCATTATGGCGCACATCGACGCCGGCAAGACCACCACCACCGAGCGTATCCTTTACTACACCGGCGTGAATCACAAGATCGGTGAGACGCACGATGGCGCGGCTACCATGGACTGGATGGCGCAGGAGCAGGAGCGTGGCATCACCATCACTTCTGCCGCCACCACCTGCTACTGGAGCCACACGGAATTGCTGAACGATCCCGCCGCCGCTAAAAAGAATCGGCACCGGATCAACATCATCGACACCCCGGGCCACGTGGACTTCACCGTCGAGGTGGAGCGCAGCCTGCGCGTGCTGGACGGTTCCGTTACCGTTCTGTGCGCCAAGGGCGGCGTGGAGCCCCAGTCCGAGACCGTTTGGCGTCAGGCCGACAAGTATCACGTTCCCCGCATGGCTTACGTGAACAAGATGGACATCATGGGCGCCGATTTCTACCGTGTTGTGAAGATGATGCGCGAGCGTCTGAAGTGCAACGCGGTGCCCATCCAGCTGCCGATCGGCAAGGAAGACGATTTCAAGGGCATCATCGATCTGATCGACATGAAGGCCGACGTCTACTACGACGATATGGGCAAGGATATCCGCGTGGAAGAGATCCCCGAGGATATGCGCGAGCTGGCTGAGCAGTACCATGCCGAGCTCATCGAGGCCGTGGCCGAGAGCGACGAGGAGCTGATGATGAAGTACCTGGAGGGCGAGGAGCTCACCAAGGACGAGATCAAGAAGGCCCTGCGCCGCGAGACCATCGCCAACACCGTGGTGCCTGTGACCTGCGGCACTTCCTACCGCAACAAGGGCGTGCAGAAGCTGCTGGACGCCATTGTGGATTACATGCCCGCCCCCACCGACATCGAGGACATCAAGGGCATCGATCCCCGCACCGGCGAGGAGACCAGCCGTCCTTCCGACGACAGCGCTCCCTTCGCCGCGCTGGCGTTCAAGATCGCCACTGACCCCTTTGTCGGCAAGCTGTGCTTCTTCCGCGTTTACTCCGGCAAGGTCGAAGCCGGCAGCACCGTGTACAATTCGGTGAAAGACAACAACGAGCGCATGGGCCGCATCCTGCAGATGCACGCCAATCACCGGCAGGACATCGACATCTGCTACGCTGGCGACATTGCCGCCGCCGTGGGCCTGAAGAACACCACCACCGGCGACACCCTGTGCGATCCCAAGAACCCCGTCATCCTGGAGAGCATGGAGTTCCCCGAGCCCGTTATCCGCGTTGCCATCGAGCCCAAGACCAAGGCTGGCCAGGAGAAGATGGGCATTGCGCTGAACAAGCTGGCTGAAGAGGACCCCACCTTCCGCACCTGGACCGACGAGGAGACCGGCCAGACCATCATCGCCGGCATGGGCGAGCTGCACCTGGAGATCATCGTGGACCGTCTGCTCCGCGAGTTCAAGGTGGAGGCCAACGTGGGCGCGCCTCAGGTCGCTTACCGCGAGTGCATCCGCCGTCCGGCCAGCGCCAACACCAAGTACGCCCGTCAGTCCGGCGGTAAGGGCCAGTACGGTCATTGTATCATCGACATCGAGCCGAACGAGCCTGGCAAGGGCTACGAGTTCGTCAACGCCGTTGTGGGCGGTGATGTGCCCAAGGAGTTCATCCCCGCCATTGACCAGGGCATCCAGGGCGCCATGAAGGCCGGCATCCTGGCCGGCTACCCGGTGGAAGACGTGAAGGTCACCCTGAAGGGCGGTTCCTACCACGAGGTCGACTCCTCTGAAATGGCGTTCAAGATCGCCGGCTCCATGGCCTTCAAGGAGGCTATGGCCAAGGCCGATCCCGCCATCATGGAGCCCATCATGAAGGTCGCCGTCATCGTTCCCGATGAGTACATGGGCGACGTCATCGGCGACCTGAACAGCCGCCGCGGCCAGATCCAGGGCATGGAAGCCCTGACCGGCTCGCAGCAGATCAACGCCTTCGTCCCGCTGAGCAACATGTTCGGTTATTCCACCGACCTGCGCAGCAAGACCCAGGGCCGCGGTCAGTATTCCATGGAGCCCAGCCACTACGCTGAGGTCCCCAAGAACATTGCCGAGAGCATCATGGCCGGCCGCAAGAAGGACTGAGCCATCGCCCCCAAAAAGAACTTGATTTTTGGCAAATGTTTTAGTATTATAACCATAGGTTCAATGGTTCAAAAAAAGGAGGACTATTAAAATGGCAAAAGCTAAGTTTGAGCGTACTAAGCCTCATGTCAACATTGGCACCATCGGCCACGTTGACCATGGCAAGACCACCCTGACCGCCGCCATCACCAAGGTGCTGGCCCTGAAGGGCGACGCTGAGTTCACCGATTACGCCAACATCGATAAGGCTCCTGAGGAGCGCGAGCGCGGCATCACCATCAACACCGCTCACGTGGAGTATGAGACCGACAAGCGTCACTACGCCCATGTGGACTGCCCGGGCCACGCCGACTACGTCAAGAACATGATCACCGGTGCTGCCCAGATGGACGGCGCTATCCTGGTCGTGTCCTCCGCCGACGGCCCCATGCCTCAGACCCGTGAGCACATCCTGCTGAGCCGTCAGGTCGGCGTGCCCTACATCGTTGTGTTCATGAACAAGGTCGACCAGGTCGACGATCCCGAGCTGCTGGACCTGGTCGAGATGGAGATCCGCGACCTGCTGAGCGAGTACGACTTCCCCGGCGACGACACCCCCATCATCAAGGGTTCCGCCCTGGCCGTGCTGGAGAGCACCTCCACCGACATCAACGCTCCTGAGTACAAGTGCATCCTGGACCTGATGGACGCTGTGGATGACTACATCCCCACCCCCGACCGTAAGGCCGACCTGCCCTTCCTGATGCCTGTTGAGGACGTGTTCACCATCACCGGCCGCGGCACCGTGGCTACCGGTCGTGTGGAGCGCGGCATGATCAAGGTCGGCGAGGAAGTTGAGATCGTCGGTCTGAAGGAAGAGAAGATGAAGACCACCGTTACCGGTCTGGAGATGTTCCGCAAGCTGCTGGACGACGCCGAGGCCGGCGACAACATCGGCGCTCTGCTCCGTGGCGTGCAGCGCACCGACATCGAGCGCGGCCAGGTTCTGGCTAAGCCCGGTTCCATCCATCCCCACACCAAGTTCCAGGGCCAGGTCTACGTCCTGAAGAAGGACGAGGGCGGCCGTCACACCCCCTTCTTCAACAACTACCGTCCTCAGTTCTACTTCCGCACCACCGACGTGACCGGCGTCATCACCCTGCCCGAGGGCACCGAGATGTGCATGCCTGGCGATAACGTCACCATGGACGTTGAGCTGATCACCTCCATCGCTATGGACGAGGGTCTGCGTTTCGCTATCCGCGAGGGTGGCCGCACCGTTGGCTCCGGCGTTGTTTCCAAGATCTACGAGTGATCGAAAGAGCTTGTGAGGCTTTCAAAGGCCCCCTGCCTTGCGGCAGGGGGCCTTTTTCTCTGCGGCTGCAAACTTTTGCCAGCGCCGTTTAACAGCGGCGTGACCGCCCATACTGCCCTTAGAAAAATTCAAAGGGGCAGTGAACCACACCATGCAGTATCGTTTCAAAGGTTTTTCCCGCCAGGGGGCAAAAATGCTCAACCAGGCGCTCATCATCGCGGGGGAGATGGGGCAGACCCAGGCAGGCACAGGCCACATCCTGCTGGCCATCCTCCGGGGCGAAGCCACCCCCGCAGCCCGCTTTTTGCAGTCGCGCCAGATCGCCGAAACCCAGGTCATGCAGCGGGTGGCCGCCCTGGGAGGCATGAATGAGAGCCGCCGCCTCTCGCCCCGGGACTTTCAGCCCGAGGCATGCAAGGCACTGGATTTTGCGGTGCTGGGGGCCCACGCCGCCCGCATGAAGGAGGCTCAGCCCGAGCATGTGCTCTGCGCCATTCTGGAGGACCCTAACTGTACCGCCAGCCGGTGGCTGACGGAGTGGGGCGTGGAGCTGAGCGAAGCCGCCCGGGAATGCCGTCAGCTCTCCGGCCAGCTGGTGCTTCCGCTCCAGCCGCGGCTTTCCGCCCCCACCCGCGGGGGCAAAGCCACCGAGAAGTACGGCCGCGACCTGACCCAGATGGCGGCGGAAAGCCGGCTGGACCCGGTGCTCTGCCGGGAGCAGGAATTGGAGCGGGTCATCGAGATCCTCTGCCGCCGCCAGAAGAATAATCCCTGCCTTGTGGGGGAGCCGGGCGTGGGCAAGACCGCCCTGGCGGAGGCGCTGGCCCAGGCCATCGCGGCGGGCCGCGCCCCGGCCCAGCTGCTGCACAAGCGCATCCTCAGCCTTGACATGGCCAGCCTGGTGGCCGGCACCAAGTACCGGGGCGACTTTGAAGAGCGGTTCAAAAACCTGCTGGACGAGATATACAAAGACCGCAGCACCATCCTGTTCATCGACGAGATCCATGTGATCGTGGGTGCGGGTGCGGCAGAGGGGGCCATCGACGCCGCCAGCATCCTCAAGCCGATGCTTGCCCGGGGCGAAATACAGGTCATCGGCGCCACCACCCAGGAGGAGTACCGCCGGTGCATCCAGAAGGACGCGGCGCTGGAGCGCCGCTTCGGACGGGTGGTGGTGGAAGAGCCGGACCCGGACACCGCCAAACGTATCCTGGCGGGCCTTGTGCCCCGCTATGAGCGCTACCATCAGGTGACCATCCCGGCCCAGGCGGTGGCGGCGGCAGTGGACCTGTCGGTGCGGTATCTGCCGGGGCGTTTTCTGCCGGACAAGGCCGTGGACCTGCTGGACGAAGCCGCCGCTGCTTTGCGCATCCACTGCGAGCGGGAGAACGACCGCAGCCGCGAGCTGACCGCCGAGGACGTGGCCCGGGTGGTGGCCCGGGCCAGCGGTGTGCCGGTGCAGCGCATCACCGAGGCGGAACGGGAAAAACTGGCCCGGCTGGAACAAAGGCTCTCCGAGAGCGTGGTGGGCCAGCAGAGAGCGGTGCACACGGTGGCGGGGGCGGTGCGCCGGGCCCGCACCGGCCTGCGGGAGGCGGGCAGGCCCCTGGGCGCAATGCTGTTCCTCGGCCCCACCGGGGTGGGCAAGACCCATCTGGCGCGAACCCTGGCCCGCCAGTGGTTCGGCACCGAAAAGGCGCTGCTGCGCTTTGACATGAGCGAGTATATGGAGGCCCATGCGGCGGCAAAACTCATCGGCGCGCCTCCGGGCTATGTGGGCCACGACGAGGGCGGCCTGCTCACCGAGGCGGTGCGCCGCCGGCCTTATGCCGTGGTGCTGTTCGATGAGATAGAAAAAGCCCACCCGGACGTGCAGAACCTGCTGCTGCAGATCCTGGAGGACGGCCGCCTGACCGATTCCATGGGCCGCAGCGCCAGTTTCTGCAACACCATCATCCTGCTCACCTCCAACCTGGGGGCGGAGCATCTTGCAGGGCAGGGAGGCCTGGTTGGCTTCGGCGCAACGCCGGAGACCATCCCCCAGCGCCAGCGCCAGCAGGTGATCGGGGAGGCAAAGAAGTACTTCCGCCCCGAGCTGCTGGGCCGCATGGACGAGCTGGTGGTGTTCGGCCCGCTGCTGCACGAGGACCTGGCCTGCATCGCGGAGCAGATGCTGACGGAGCTGGAACAGCGGGCCCAGGCCCGGGGCTATCGTTTGCAACACAGCCCCGACCTGCCCGCCATGCTGGCGGGAGGCGACCGTCCTGTGTATGGCGCGCGGGATCTGCGCCGCACGGTGAGCCGGGCGGTGGAGCAGGCCCTGGCGGACAGCATCGCCGCCGGGCGGGTCCATCCGGGCGAGAGCTTCACCGCCTGCGTGCAGGATGGGCAGGTGGTGCTGCGCAGTGAAAACGACGCCGCGGGCCAGCGCACCGAGGCCACCGTGTAAAAAGAAGCCGCCCGCGCCGTTCCTTTTTGGGGAATGGCGCGGGCGGCTGCTCGGTTCAGAGGCGGCAGAGAGCGCCGCCCGGTTCAGAATTTTTTGCGCAGCAGCGCAAAATCGAAGAAGGCAGTATAGTAAGAAAGAGAATACATCACCGGCCTTGCCAGCTTGGTGTAGCTCACTTCCTCCATCAAAAGAAGGGCTTCATGAGGCTGGACCGCCAGGATGCGCCGGGAAGAAGGGTCGCCCATCACAGCGCTCACATGGGCCACAGTGCTCACCACCGAAACGCCGGCTACCTCTTCCAGAATGTCAAACACCGGGCGGCCGAAGTCCAGCCGGTCCACCAGCGCGGGAGGAAAGAGGGCGGCGGGCAGATAGTCCACCGACCAGATCACCGGCTGGCGGCCCGCCAGCACCCGCTTTTTCACCATCAGCACCGGCTGCCCCGGCTCGATGCACAGCCGGGCGGCCATGGCTTCGTCCGCGTCCAGGCGCTGCACCAGAACATGGTCGGCGTGAGGGGTGCGGCCCATGGCCTGGATCATGGCGTTGTATTCAAATTTCTGGTCCAGGCGGCCCCGCACGGCCACCACCTGCCGGTTGATGACGGTGCCGATGCCCCGCACCCGCTCCACATAGCCTTCCCGCTCCAGTTCCGCCAGCGCGTCCCGGATGACGGTGCGGCTCACGCCCAGATTTGCGGCCAGCTCCACCTCTGCGGGCAGCCGGTCGGTCCCGGCGTAGCACCCGTCCCGAAGCTCCTCCAGCAGCCGCGCCGCGATCTGCTGGCTGATCACCGCACCGCCCAGCGGGCCGTCCTCCGCCCTGTGTGTCCTTGCCATCAAGCGCACCTCCGCTCCGTGCCCGGCCGGGCACGGCCAAAAATCATACTTTTCATCCCAGTATACCACATTCAGCGAAAAAATGCACGATTCCTGCCGCGCTGCCCTTGCGGCGGGGGCAAAACCGTGGTATCATGGCGGTGCATTCCTGGAAAGGGGAGGGGACACGATGCAGATACGCCCTTACCGCCCGTCCGACTGCGGCTCGATGGCGGAACTGTTCTATACTACGGTCCACACGGTGAACGCCGCCGATTATACGCCCCGGCAGCTGAACGCCTGGGCCGACGGCCAGGTGGACCTGGCGGCCTGGGATCGTTCCTTCCGGGCGCACTGCACCCTTGTGGCCGAAGAGGGCGGCGCGCTCATCGGATTCGGGGACATCACCGCCGGCGGCTATCTGGACCGGCTTTATGTCCACCATCTGCACCAGCGGCAGGGCGTCGCCTCGGCCCTTTGCGACCGGCTGGAAGAAACGGTGGAGGGCTCCGTCACCACCCACGCCTCCATCACCGCGCGCACGTTCTTTGAAAAGCGGGGCTATCGGGTGGTGAAAGAGCAGCAGGTGGAGCGCCACGGTGTTCTGCTGACCAATTTCGTGATGGAAAAACAGCGCTGAGATCAAAGACCGGGCAGGGAAGGGAAGCCTTCTCTGCCCGGTCCTGTATGTTTGTGCCTCAGCGGTTCTGGATGTACTCGTCGATGGCCCTGGCGGCTTCCTTGCCCGCGCCCATGGCCAGGATGACGGTGGCTGCGCCGGTCACCGCGTCGCCGCCGGCGAACACGCCCGGCCGGCTGGTGGCGCCGGTCTCGTCCGTCACGATGCAGCCGCGCCGGTCGGTGTCAAGACCCGGCGTGGTGGAGCGGATGAGGGGATTGGGGCTGGTGCCGATGGCCATGATGACCGTGTCCAGCGGCAGCTCAAAGCGGCTGTCCGGCTTTTCCACCGGGCGGCGGCGGCCGGTGGCGTCCGGCTCGCCCAGTTCCATCTCCACGCAGGCGATGCCGCGCACCCGCTTGTTCTCGTCGCCCAGCACTTCCACGGGGTTGGCGAGCAGCTTGAAAACGACGCCCTCCTCCTGGGCGTGCTCCACCTCTTCGCGGCGGGCGGGCAGCTCCTCCATGCTGCGGCGGTATACGATGTACACTTCCTCCGCGCCCAGGCGTTTGGCGCATCGGGCCGCGTCCATAGCCACGTTGCCGCCGCCCACCACCGCCACCCGGCGGCTGTGCTGGATGGGGGTGCGGCTGCCCGGCTGATAGGCTTTCATCAGATTCACGCGGGTCAGATACTCGTTGGCGGAGTAAACGCCGTTCAGGCTCTCGCCGGGGATGTTCATGAAACGGGGCAGCCCCGCGCCGGAAGCCACATACACCGCCTCGAAGCCCTCTTCTTCCATCAGTTCGTCCACGGTGAGCACCTTGCCGATGACCATGTTGGTCTCGATGGAAACGCCCAGCGCCTTGAGCCCGTCGATCTCCTGCTGCACGATGTCCTTGGGCAGGCGGAACTCCGGGATGCCGTAGACCAGCACGCCGCCCGCCAGATGCAGTGCTTCGAACACCGTCACGGCATAGCCCTTTTTGGCCAGCTCGCCTGCGGCGGTGAGGCCAGAGGGGCCGGAACCGATGATGGCCACCTTGTGGCCGTTGGGCGCGGGTTTTTCGGGGGCGGCGGCGGAGTGGGCGCGGTGCCAGTCGGCGGCAAAGCGCTCCAGCCGGCCGATGCCCACGCTCTCGCCCTTGATGCCCCGCACGCACCTGCCCTCGCACTGGTTCTCCTGGGGGCACACCCGGCCGCACACGGCGGGCAGCGCGCTGCTGGCGCTGAGCACCTGATAGGCGCCCTCAAAATCCTCTTCCGCGATTTTTTCGATGAATTCGGGGATGCGGATGCCCACCGGGCAGCCGGACACGCAGGGCATGTTTTTGCAGTGCAGGCAGCGCCTGGCCTCGTTCACCGCCATCTCGGGGGTGTAGCCCAGGGCCACCTCGTCAAAATTTTTGTTGCGCACGTGTGCCGCCTGGCTGGGCATGGGGCAGCGCTTCGGGTCCATGTTCCGTTCCATCAGCGCACCTCCCCCTTCAGCAGATTGCAGCTTTCCTCGCGGGCGTGGGCCTCGAACTCCCGGTACATGCCGCCTCGCTGCAAAGCCTCGTCAAAGTCCACCAGATGCCCGTCAAAGTCCGGCCCGTCCACGCAGGCGAAGCGCGTCTTTCCGCCCACCGTCAGGCGGCAGCCGCCGCACATGCCGGTGCCGTCGATCATAATGGGGTTCATGGAAACGATGGTCTTCACGTTGTACTTTTTGGTGGTCAGGCTGACGAACTTCATCATCACCAGCGGGCCGATGGCAATGACCTCGTCGTAGCCTTCGCCGGCGGCGATGAGCTCTTCCAGAGGTTTTGTCACAACGCCCTTCTCGCCCCGGCTACCGTCGTCGGTCATCAGGATGAAACGGTCGCTCACCGCCTTGAACTCGTCTTCCAGGATGACCAGGTCCTGGCTGCGGAAACCGGCGATGGCGTGCACCACACAGCCCATCTCATGCAGCTTCTTTGCCACGGGATAGGCGATGGCACAGCCCACGCCGCCGCCCACCACGGCCACTTTTTTCAGGCCCGCCAGCTCGGTGGGGCGGCCCAGCGGGCCCACAAAATCGTGCAGCGCATCGCCCACGGCCAGGCCGTTCAGCTGCATGGTGCCCGCACCCACCACCTGGAAGATGACGGTCACGGTGCCGGCGGCAGGGTCCTGATCGGCGATGGTCAGCGGGATGCGCTCGGAGTCGGCGCAGGCCCGCAGGATGACGAACTGCCCCGGCTGGGCCTTCTTTGCGATCAGCGGCGCTTTTACCACCAGTTTGGTCACGGTGGGGTTCAGCTCGCTGCGCTCCACAATGGTAAACATGGCTTTCCCTCTTTCCCTTGTTTGCCCTCTATGGGTACTTCTTTATAGTATAGCGGAAAAGCGCCTCCCGCGCAAGGGCCCGGCGGCGTCGTTAAAAAGAAAACGGCGGGCTGTGCGCCCGCCGCTGAAACGTTATATGCTGATGGGGTAGGTGCTCTCCACGCCGCCGTTGTCCACCACGTGCAGATGGTATTCCAGTCGGGGGAGGGAAAGGCCGTCTTGGCCGTATCCTTCGTCCCAGGGCAGGACATATTCCTTCTCCTCCAGCGAAAAGCGGAAGTAGTAGATGACCCAGCGCACCGAGGGCAGGGTGGGGGCGTATTCCGTCTCCGGGGGCACAAAGGTGTTGGTCACCGGCATGTTCAGCACATCTTCCCCCGCCAGGGTGGCGGTGACCCAGGCCTTTTCCGGCCAGACGAAGGGCTGACCGTTCTCCCCGTAATACACCTCCACGCCGATCTCGTAATCGCCGGCCTGCTGCCGCACGGTAAAGGTGTCTTCGCTGGAGACATGGCTGGCGCTTTGCATCACGATGGGCTGGCTGCGGACGACCATGTCCAGCTGCCCGAAAGAGATGTCCTCCGCAAGCTGTTCGGCGGAGGTCTCGCCGTTTTGGGTGACGTTTGCGTGCAGCGAAAGGTTTGTCGACGCGGGCACCCAGCCCTCGGCCGCAAAAAAGCCCGCTTCGTTTCGCACCCCGTCCAGCGTCAGGGTCTGGCCGTCGTCGAGTGCCAGGATGAACTGGACGGCGCAGTCATCGGTGAGGGTGCGGGGCATGGCCGCAAAGCGCATCCGCACCGTGCGCTCCGCCGCCGAGAACTCATCCATGCCATACTTCCAGCTGGCCAGCAGGCTGTCGGCGGCAGCGGGCCGGGTCTGTTCCTGGCCCGATGTGTCCGACTGGTCTTGCAGCGCGGCAAGGGAGCCGTCCAGGGCGGCCATATCGCTTTGCACCGAGCCCAGCTGTTCCTCTACCGCATCGAACCGCCGGTCGAAGGCGGCCAGCTGCCCGCCCTGCCAGGCAAGGCCCGCCGCCAGGGCCGCCACCGCCAGCGCTGCCGGAACGCCCAGCCGCAGCGCCGTACGCTTTTGCCGTTTTTGCCGGGTCTTGTCCTGCGCGTCCAGCATGGCCTGGATGGCCTCCAGCGAAAGGGCAGGGGCCGTTTTTTCGCCGCTGCCCGCCGGTGCGCCCGGCTTTCCGCCGCCCGCCAGCAGCGCGTCGATGGTCACCCCCAGCTCTTTTGCCAGCTGGTGCAGGTTATCCAGCCCCGGCAGGCTGGCGTCCGCCTCCCATTTGCCGATGGCCTGCCGGCTGACCCCCAGCTTTGCGGCCAGCGCCTCCTGGGAGAGGCCGGCCGCCTTGCGAAGGGCCGCGATGCGGCTGCCCAGGGTCATGCTTTTCACTCCTTTGCTGTTTTGTCCGCCTTTATTTTATCAGAAAAGGCAAATGCGCGCCACCAACATTCTTTTCCATGGAGAGCAACCAGCGGTTGCCTCCACAAAAAAGGCCGCCCCGGCGGGGCGGCTTTGAAAGAACAGAGGAAAATCACTTCTGCCGGTTGAACAGCCTGGGAGCAACGCCGGCCAGCACCACCATGGCGATCACGGTGAGGATGGTCTCGGGGATCATGTAGGTGGCGTTGTAGACTGCGCTGTACAGCCAGCACAGGGCGTTCTCGCCCATGTTGGCGATGGCTGCGCCCCAGCCGAAGCCTTCCATCCACTCAAAGGCGGTCTCGTAGTCCTTCCAGACGATGTAGCCGGAGAGGAAGCTGCACAGATAACGGCCAAAGCACATGATGACGGTGCTCACGCCCACGCCCAGCGCCAGGGGCTTTTTGGGCCTGGCCACCAGGCAGGCCAGGCCCAGCAGGGTGAAGGCCAGCACATAGTCCAGCAGGATGCAGCCCACCACGGCGCCGAAGGTCTGGCACCAGGCCAGGTTCTTGATGCCCAGCATCAGCTGGATCAGGCTGTGGACAAAGGCGGTCAGCACGCCCCACTTCACGCCGTGGCGGTGGCTCACAAGCAGGATGGGCGCCATGCTCACCAGCGTCACCGAGCCGCCCCGGGGCAGTTCGTAGACAGGAATGAAGCCCAGAATGGTGGCCAGTGCCACCATCAGCGCGCATTCCACCAGGATGCGGGTCTTGGAGAAGGTTTTGTTCATACAGGTTCAGCGACCTTTCAATGGATAGTACATAAAAACAAAAACGCCCCCGCGCAAACTCGCACAGGGGCGCCCGTCAAGCGTCCGACCCTCAAACTTCCTACGCCGGCATTACCCGGATCAGGTTCAAGGCGACCCGAGGCTGCGTTTTGCCTCGATCTCAGCCGGGTATGGCACCCAGCGCCCCTGTTTTTATGTCCGGGGTAAAGTATAGCGCCGAGGGAAAAGATTGTCAAGCCTTGGCGACGGCTTTGCCCGTCTTGCAGATGTCCCGAAGGCAGCAGGCGGCGCAGTCCGGCTTGCGGGCGTCGCACACCGCCCGCCCGTGCAGCACGAAGCGATGGCACAGGTCGCTGCCCTCCTCCGGGGGGATGATCTTCCACAGGGCCATCTCCACCTTTTTGGGGTCCTTTTCGTCTTTCACAAGGCCGATGCGGTTGCACAGCCGGATGCAGTGGGTGTCGGTGACGATGGCGGGCTTGCCGAACACGTCCCCCATAATGAGGTTGGCGCTCTTGCGGCCCACGCCGGGCAGGCTCAGCAGGGCGTCGAAGTCATCCGGCACCTTGCAGCCGTATTCGTCCCGCAGCTTGCGCATGCACAGGCTGATGTCCCGCGCCTTGGAGCGGCCCAGCCCGCAGGGCTTCACGATGGCCTCGATGTCCTCCGGCTCGGCGTCGGCCAGCTCTTTCACGCCGGGATATCTGGCAAACAGGTCCTTCACCACCACATTCACCCGCGCGTCGGTGCACTGGGCGGCAAGGCGCACCTCCACCAGCAGCTGCCATGCGTGGTCATAGTCCAGCGTGCACTCCGCCAGCGGGTAGGCCTGCTTCAGCCGTTCGATCACTTCCAGTGCAAGGGCCTTTGCGGTCATGATTTCTCCCTCGTTTCCGATGTTTTCCGCCATTATAGCATGAATTCTCACAAAGCGCAAACCGGCCCTTGTGCCGGCGGCCCGGCGGGGGTATAATGATAAATATACTGTCCATCGGGGCAAAAGCACGCTGAGAAAAGAGGGGAACTTCATGTACAAGGAAATGATCGACACCATCGGCTTTGTGGCCGGGCAGGACCCGGAACTGGCCGCCGCCATGGAACGGGAACTGGCCCGCCAGCGGCAGAACATCGAGCTCATCGCCAGCGAGAACATCGTCAGCCCGGCGGTGATGGCCGCCATGGGCACTGTGCTCACCAACAAGTACGCCGAGGGCTATCCTGCCCACCGCTATTACGGCGGCTGTGCCTGCGTGGACGAGGTGGAGGAGCTGGCCATCCGGCGCGCCTGCCAGCTGTTCGGCGCGAAGTTCGCCAACGTGCAGCCCCACTCCGGCGCGCAGGCCAACCTGGGCGTCTACTTCGCCCTGCTGGACCTGGGCGACACCATCCTGGGCATGGATCTGGCCGCCGGCGGCCACCTGACCCACGGCAGCCCGGTGAACATGAGCGGCAAAAACTACAACTTCGTGGCCTACGGCGTGGACGAAAACGGCTTTATCGACTACGACGCTGTGCGCCGTCAGGCGCTGGAAGTGCGGCCCAAGATGATCGTGGCGGGAGCTTCCGCTTATCCCCGGGCCATCAAGTTTGACGTTCTGGCGGATATCGCCCACGAGGCGGGCGCGCTTTTGATGGTGGACATGGCCCACATCGCGGGCCTTGTGGCGGGCGGCGCCCACATGAGCCCCATCCCTTACGCCGACGTGGTCACCACCACCACCCACAAGACCCTGCGCGGGCCCCGGGGCGGCATGATCCTCACCAACAACGAGGAGATCGCCAAAAAGGTGAACAAGGCCATCTTCCCCGGCACCCAGGGCGGCCCGCTGGAGCACATCATCGCCTCCAAGGCGGTCTGCTTCGGCGAGGCCCTCAAGCCGGAGTTCAAGACCTACGCCCGGAACATCGTGACCAACGCCAGGGCACTGGCCGACGGCCTGCAAAGCCGGGGCGTGAAGCTGGTGAGCGGCGGCACCGACAACCACATGATGCTCATCGACCTCTCCGGCCTTGAATGCACCGGCAAGGAGCTGGAGCACAACCTGGACGAGGTGCACATCACCGCAAACAAGAACGCGGTGCCCGGCGAAAAGCGCAGTCCTTTCATCACCAGCGGCTTGCGCGTGGGCACCCCGGCGGTCACCACCCGCGGCTTCGGCGCGGCGGAGATGGACGTTATCGCCGGCTGCATCGCCGACTGCATCTTTGATTTTGAAGGCAAGAAAGCGGATGTGGCCGCCCGTGTGGAGGAACTTGTGCGCCGCTTCCCGCTGTACGAATAAAAATGCTGCGCTCCCGGCGGCCGGGCCTTCGTTCGGCCGCCGGGGGTGTTTTGAGGAGAAAAGGCTATGGCTTACATCGAATGCAAACTGAAATCCCAGCGGCTGCTCACCACCGTGGGCGTCAAGATCTATCTACCCTGCGACCTGCCGGTGGAGGTGGGCAACCAGGTAAAGGGCGTGTTCACCCTGCTCCACGGCTTCACCAACAGCGGCGACGACTGGATGCAGATGACCGCCGCCCCCCGCTACGCCGCCGACAACGGCCTGGCGCTGGTGGCGCCGGACTGCGGCAACTCCTTCTATCAGGACATGACCTACGGCGGGGCCTGGGCGGGCTTTGTCACCGAGGAACTGCCCGTGCTGCTGCGGGAGATGTTCCACCTGCCCGCCGGGCGGGAGAAAAACTTCATCGGCGGCCTTTCCATGGGCGGCTACGGCGCGCTGTATCTGGGCCTCAGCCGCCCGGACCTCTATGCGGGGTGCGCCTCCTTCTCCGGCGCGGTGGATGTGGCCATGATGCTGGAGCACTCCCACATTCCCGGCGTCAAGGAGGTGTTTGAACCCATTTTCGGGCCGGACCTGCGCCTGCCCGAGGCCAGCGAGATACGCCGGCTGGCGGCCAGGGTGGCCTCTCTGCCCGCAGACCAGCAGCCCAAGATCATGCTCACCAACGGCTTCCAGGATCAGGAGCCCTACTACATCCGCTACCAGAACGACGCGGTGGACGAGTGCCTGCGGGCGCTGCCTCTGGCCCACTACCGCCGCCTCCAGTGGGACGGCGTGCATGAGTGGAACTTCTGGGACCGCAGCCTCGTCTATGCCATCGACGACTTTGTAAACCCCGGCTATGCGGCCAAAAAACTGAACGACTGGGCCGCGCCGGTCACCGAGACGGGGGGTGCCGCCCGTGGCTGAACCGCTGGCCCAGCGCCTGCGGCCCCGCACCCTCGGCCAGGTGTGGGGCCAGAAGCATCTGCTGGGAGAAGGCTGCGTGTTCCGCCGTGCCATCGAGAGCGGGACGGTGCCCAATATGATCTTCTACGGCCCGCCGGGGGTGGGCAAGACCACCGTGGCCCGCATCATCGCCCAGCAAAGCGGCATGCGGCTGCACAAGCTCAACGGCACCTCCGCCTCCACGGGGGACATCAAGGCCGTGCTGGGGGAGATCGGCACCTTGCAGGGCCAGGGCGGGCTGCTGCTCTATCTGGACGAGATCCAGTACCTGAACAAAAAGCAGCAGCAGAGCCTGTTGGAGTGCATCGAGGACGGCACCGTCACCCTCATTGCCTCCACCACCGAAAACCCCTATTTCTACATCTACAGCGCCCTGCTCAGCCGGTGCGCCGTGTTCGAGTTCAAGCCCCTCACCCCCGCCGACGTGGCCGAAGGCCTGCGCAATGCGGCCCGGCGCCTCTCCGAAATGGACGGCGCGCCCCTGACGGTGGAGGAGGAGGCTCTGGACATCCTGGCCCACGGCTGCGGCGGCGACATGCGCAAGGCGCTGGGCTGTTTGGAACTGGCGGCCGCCGCGGCCCCCGCTGATGAAACGGGTGCGCGCCGGGTGGAAGGGGAGATGGCCCGGCAGGTCACCGGGCGCACCGCCATGCGCTACGACAAAAACGGTGACGACCACTACGACATCCTGTCGGCCTATCAGAAATCCATGCGAGGCTCCGACCCGGACGCGGCGCTTCACTATCTGGCCCGCCTGCTGGAAGCGGGGGACCTGGTGAGCGCCTGCCGGCGGCTGATGGTCTGCGCCTGCGAGGATGTGGGCCTTGCCTGGCCCCAGATCATCCCCATCGTCAAGGCGGCGGTGGACGCCGCCACCATGCTGGGCCTGCCGGAGGGGCGCATCCCTCTGGCGGACGCGGTCATCCTGGTGGCCACCGCGCCCAAGTCCAACAGCGGTGAGGCCGGCATCAACGCCGCCATGGCCGACCTGCAGAAAGGGCGCAGCGGCCCCATCCCGCGCCAGCTGCAGAACAAGCACTTCGACGGCGAGGACGCGGCGGTGAAAGGCCAGCACTACAAATACCCCCACGACTATCCCGGCAGCTGGGTGGCCCAGCAGTACCTGCCCGACGCGCTGGCGGGCGTTCAGTATTATCACTGGGGCGCAAACAAGGCCGAGCAGGCGGCCCGGAGCTATTGGCAGCGGGTCAAGGGCCAGGCGGGCAACGGGGAAGAAAGCTGAAACAATGCGCGCCCGCTCGGGCAGGGCGCCCTTGACAAAATATGTGAAAACAATTACTATTATAAAAAACAACGACGCACCGCACGGCCGTCAGGCTGCAGCGGGCGGGAACAGGAGGGAAAGGACCATGCGCTATTCACGGCAGCGGGAGCTGGTGATGCGGCAGGTGCAGAGCCGCTGCGATCACCCCACCGCCGACGAGATCTATACCGCCGTGCGGGACGACTGCCCCGGCCTGAGCCTGGGCACGGTGTACCGCAACCTGAACGGCCTTGTGGAGGCCGGGCGTGTGCGCCGGGTGAGCGTTCCCGGCCAGGCCGACCGGTTTGACCGCACCCTGGCCGATCACGACCATATGTTCTGCACCCGGTGCGGCCGGGTGGAGGACGTGCAGCTGGACAAAACGCCGCTGGACAAGATGATCGCCGGCAGGCCGGAACTTGCCATCGAGGGCTATGCGCTCACCCTGTATGGGGTGTGCAGCGCCTGCCGCGAGGCGAGCGGTTCCTGACGCATAAAGAAATCCCCGCCTGTTTATTTTGGCAAACAGGCGGGGATTTTCTATGTCCGAAACAGTTCGGCTTACTTCTCGGCGATGGCCTCGATCTCGCACAGAACGCCCTTCGGCAGGGCCTTCACAGCCACGCAGCTGCGGGCGGGCTTGGAAACGAAGTACTTGGCGTACACTTCGTTGAAAGCGGCAAAGTCGCCCATGTCAGCCAGGAAGCAGGTGGTCTTGACCACGTTCTCAAAGCCCACGCCGGCAGCCTCCAGAATGGCGCCCACGTTCTTGCAGCTCCACTCAGCCTGCGCAGCGATGCCCTCGGGCACGTTGCCGGTGGAGGGGTCCACGGGGATCTGGCCGCTGGTGAATACGAAGCCGTTCACCTCAAAACCCTGAGAATAGGGGCCGATGGCGCCCGGCGCCTTGCTGGTCTCGATAACTTTCATCTTGTATGACCTCCTTGCAGTATTCCGTCGTTCAAAGGAGAGGCCTTTTTTGTGAAAAGGCCGTCTTTATCTTTATTATAACAGACCCGTCTGTGAAATCAACCTTTTTTGCACGATGCGAAAAAAATTGCAGGGCCGCCCCGTTTTTGAGCGGGACAGCCCTGCGCGCGTCACTCCGCAGGCTCGCTCTGGCAGCCGCAGCCGCGCTGGTCCGGACCGCACTCTTCGGGTCCGACAGGCTTGCGCTGCTCGGGGGCAGCGCCCCCGAACACCGAGGGGAAATAGGCGCCCATGCCCAGCCCCTCGTAAAAGGCGTCGGCCTCGGTCACAAGGCCCTCCGCCCGGGGCGGGCGGCAGCCGGGCTGATGAGGGTCGGGCACGCCCACCTCGGTCACGGCGTTCTGGTCCTCGTGATGCGTTTCATGGTATTCGTGGTCCATAGATCGTTCCTTCCTTTCTTTTCAAGCGGGGCTCATCGCCCCGCTTTTAGTATGCCCCATGCCCGCGGGATTTCTCACAAAAAGAGGCAGCTTGACAAACGTCCGAAATCGTACTAAAATGGCGAGTACGATTTCGGACCAAAAAGGGGAGCGGAGAATGACCAGGACCACTCAGGAAAGACTGAACCGATTCAACTACCTGCTCGGCGAGACCGAGGCTGCCTACCACGAGCTCAGCCTCAAGATGGGCTACCCGGACAGCGCCATGAAAGTGCTGTACGCGATCTGCGACAATGGGGGCAGCTGCCCGCTGCGCACCATCCGCCGGCGTTCAGGCCTGAGCAAGCAGACGATGAACTCCGCCATCCGCAAGCTGGAGGCGGAGGACGTGCTGCAACTGGAACTGGACGGAGGCCGGGCCAAAAACGCACATCTGACTGCCCACGGCCAGACGGTGGCGGAAGCGACGGCCATGCGCATCCTCCGGATCGAAAAAGACATATTCGCGTGCTGGTCCGAAGAGGAAGTGGAGACCTATCTGCGCCTGACGGAGAGGTACCTCGCCGATTTTAAGGAAAGGACGGCACAGCTGAAAAGAAAGGTATAACATGCAGATACGATTCTCTGACCATTTCACCTGCAAAAAACTTCTGCGCCTGACCTTCCCCTCCATGATCATGCTGGTGTTCACCTCCATCTACGGCGTGGTGGACGGGTTCTTTGTGTCCAACTTTGTGGGCAAAAACGCCTTCACCGCGGTGAATTTCATCATGCCTTTCCTGATGATCCTGGGCGCGGTGGGCTTTATGTTCGGCACGGGCGGCGGCGCGCTGATCGCCAAGACTCTGGGCGAAGGGGACAAAGAAAAGGTCGGGCGGCTGTTCTCCCTGGTGGTGTATGCCTCGGCGGGGCTGGGCGTGGTGCTGGCGGCAGCGGGCCTTCTGCTGCTTCGCCCGCTGCTGGTGCTGCTGGGGGCCGAAGGCCAGCTGCTGGAAAACTGCGTGCTCTACGGCCGCATCATCCTGCTGGCAAACCCCATCTATATCCTGCAATATGAATTCCAGTGTTTGTTCCCCACGGCGGGCAAGCCTGCCCTCGGACTGTATGTCACGGTGGCGGCGGGGCTCACCAACATGGTGCTGGACGCGCTGTTCGTGGCGGTGCTGCCCTGGGGCATCCAGGGCGCCGCGGCGGCCACGGCCATCAGCCAGTGCGTGGGCGGGCTCGTCCCGCTGGTCTATTTTGCGCTGCCAAACCGCAGCCTGCTCCGCCTGGGCCGCGCGCGCATGGAGCCGCGGGCGCTGGGCAAGGTGTGCGCCAATGGCTCCTCCGAGCTGATGAGCAACATTTCCATCCCGCTGGTGAGCATGCTCTACAATCTGCAGCTGCTGGCCATGGCAGGGGAGGACGGTGTGGCCGCCTACGGTGTGCTGATGTATGTCAGCCTTATCTTCCAGGCGGTGTTCCTGGGCTATTCCGTGGGCACAGCGCCGGTCATCAGCTACCACTACGGCGCGCGGAACACCGCAGAGGTCAAGGGCATTTTGCGCCGCAGCCTGGGGCTGATAAGCGTGTTCGCCCTGGCGATGTTTGCGGCTGCCCTGGGGCTGGCACAGCCGCTGTCCCGCCTGTTCGTGGGCTACGACCAGGCGCTCTATGGCTTCACGGTGCGCGCCTTCGGCATTTTTGCCTTTTCCTTCCTGTTCACCGGCTTTGCCATCTTCGGCTCGGCCTTCTTCACCGCGCTGAACAACGGCCTTGTGTCGGCGGTCATCTCCTTTTTGCGCACGCTGCTGTTCCAGGTGGCGGCGGTGCTGATCCTGCCGCTGTTCTGGCAGGTGGACGGAATCTGGGCCGCCACCGTCGCGGCGGAATGCATGGCCGCCCTGGTGGCCAGGGCGTTCCTCTGGCGCTGCCGGGATGAGGCAAACCTCATGGCCGCGTGAGAAAAAAAGCCGCGCCTGCAAGCTGCTGCTTGCGGGCGCGGCTCTTTTTGATGCGAAGAAACGCTTTTTACTCCAATTTGCGCAGATGGGCCTCGGTCTCGCGCAGAAAAGCCTCCTCCTCCGGGCGCAGAAGATGGTCCTTGCGCCATATCACCGAGAAGTGGGCGCGCCGGTTGGTCTCAAGGGGGATGGCGCGGATCTCCGGGTCATTGTCGAACAGACCCTGCAAAAGCACGCAGGAAGCCCGGCCCTCCCGAATGGCTTGCCCGATGCCGTTCAGGTCTGTGGAGAAAAACAGGATGTTCTCTGGCCAGACGTTGTTGAGCAGGGTGCTCATCATCTCGCCAAACTCGGAGCGGCTCATGGGATATTCGGTGAAGGCGGCCAGCGGCACTTGCTGCAGTTGACGGGGGTCCAGGGTGCTGAAACTGCACAAGGGGTCGTCCCGGCGGGTGTACAGTACCACATCGAAACTGGCCAGGTCGTAAACGCAGAATTCCTCCAGGTCCCGGCTGTCCACCGAGGAGATGATGGCGAGGTCCAGAAGTCCGTCCCGCACCGACTGCATCAGATAATCGCAGCCGTAAAACCCCAAAAAGGCGAGAGACTCGCGGGACATGTCAAATCCGCCGGCGAACATCCGCTGCACCAGCTGCTGCACGATGATGGAAATGCCCACCCGCAGGGGCGAGCGCTGGCTGCCGATGCTGCGCATCTGGCGGGAGATGTCCTCAAACCCGTTCAGCAGCGGGCCTGCCAGCTGGGCAAGGCGCTGCCCGGCCTGGGTGGGCTGCAGCGGCTTGGTGCGCAGGAACAGCTTGACGCTGAACTCGTCCTCCAGCTCCTGAATGGCAGTGGAGACCGACGGCTGCGAAACATACAGCGCGTTGGCCGCTCTCGTCATGTTGCGGTATTCATACACCGCCTGAAAGTATTGAAGCTGCAAAATGGTCATGCCCACACCCCCTGACAATCAGTATAGCAAAAACCGGCCTGCCTTGTAAGCTGTTTGTGAAAAAGCAAACATAGTTTTCTTTTATGCCTTTGCCGTTTGCATCGCAAACCCGTATTTCCATTTTGGCGGCGGGGATGTGTACAATGAAAACGGCGCTGAAAGCCAAAGCGCAAAAACAAAAAACGGAAGGATGAGGAAGCATGAAACGGCTGGAAAACAAGGTGGCCATCATCACGGGAGCGGCCATGGGGCAGGGCGCGGCCGAAGCGTATCTGTTCGCAAGAGAGGGCGCCAAAGTGGTGGCGGCGGACATGGCGGAGGACGCACTGAAAGAGACCGTGGACGCCATCAACGCGGATTTCCCCGGCATGGCGCTGGGCGTGCACCTGGATGTGGCCAGCGAAGAGAACTGGCAGCAGGTGGTGAAGCAGGCCGTGGAAACGTTCGGCACGGTGGACATCCTTGTGAACAACGCGGGCGTGGGTTCCCGGGGCGTCAACTATGACAAGACCGACCGGGAAGCCTTTGACCGCATCATGGGCATCAACGCCTGGGGCTCCTTTGCGGGCATCAAAACGGTGGTGCCGGTGATGAAGAAGGCTGGCGGCGGTTCCATCGTGAACGTGTCCTCGCTGGCCGCGGTGGTGGGCGTGGAGTTCAACGCCTACACGCTGACCAAGGGCGCCGTGGTCTCCATGACCCGCGCCGCTGCCGTGGACCTGGGCAAGGACAACATCCGTGTCAACACCATCATCCCGGGCACTATCGTGACCCCCATGACAAAGATCATCTGTGATTACCCCAAGGTGCTCAAATCCTGCGAGGAAAAGACCTGCCTGGGCCACATTGGCGAGCCCAACGACATCGCCTACGGCGTTTTGTATCTGGCCAGCGACGAGGCCAAGTATGTCACCGGCTCCGATCTGACCATCGACGGCGGCGAGCGGTTCAAGGACGCGCTGGAGCTGGAACTGTGAAAAAGGGGGAGCGGGAATGAACGAAAAAAACAAGCGCTGGACCATGCTGGCCCTCTTCCTGGGCCTGCTTGAGATCCTGTTCATCGACGCCATGAGCTCCATCGTGGGGCCGGGCATCGTGGCCGAGCTGGGCAGCACCGATCTGTACGCCTTCATGTACACGCTGACCTTCCTGTGCAACACCCTGGCTTTGCCCATCACCTCCATGCTGGGCAACAAAAGCGGACGGAAATACATCATCGTGGCCGGCGTTCTGGTCTACGGAGTGTCCTCCCTGCTGGCGGGCCTTGCGGGCAGCATGATGTTCCATGTGGTGATGCGCGGCGTGCAGGGCATCGGCAAGGGCTGCATCCTGGGCAATGTGCTGGCCTTCTTTGGCGAATCGCTGGACGAACAGGGCCGCGCCAAGGCCATGGGCTTTTACGGGACCCTCACCGGCGTGGTGTTCGTGGTGGCTCCTCTGGCCGGCGGCGCCATCGGCGACCTGCTGGGCTGGCGGCTGACCTTCTATCTGTCCGTGCCGCTGACGGCGGTGGTGCTGGCAGTGCTGCTGCTCAAAATGCCCAACCTTCGCCCCAAGGACCCGGCGGGCGGTCTGGACTGGGCCGGCACCCTGCTGCTCTCGGTGCTGACCATCGCCATCGTGATGTTCTTCTCCTGGGGCGGGCAGACCTACAGCTGGGTCTCGGTGCAGGTGCTGGGGTCGCTGGCGGTGTTCCTCGTGTCGCTGGCGCTGTTCGTGCGGCACATCAACCGCTGCGAGCATCCGGTGCTCTCTCCCGCGCTGTTCCGCAACCGTGAATTCGTGCTGGTGATCCTGGGCGTGGTGCTCATCGGGCCCACCCTCTATGCGGTGGGTTCCTACCTGCCCATGCTCTGCCAGGCGCTGGCGGGAATGAACGCCACCATGTCCGGCGCCATCACCGCGCTGAAATCCGTAGTGCAGCTGGCGCTGGGCTACGCGGTGGGCGCGTTCATCGGCAAGACCGGGCGCATCAAGCTGGTGCTGGTGACCACCTCGGTGGTCTATGCCGCGTCCAACTTCCTGATGGGCCTCACCCGCTCGCCCGCAGACATGGTCTGGCTCATCCTGGGCGTGCTGCTCTCCGGCCTGGGCACCACCACCTATTCCATGGTCTACACGCTGCATGCGCAGAACGAGCTGCCGGAGTCCCTGGTGGGTGAGGGCACCAGCGCCATCCAGTTCCTGCAGTCCATGAGCGGCACCATCGGCCTGTCCATCGCTGGCATGGTGCTGAACACCTCCTTTGCCCGCGGGCTGACCGGGGTGGTGCCCGAAGGACTGGACGCCTTCCTCTCCGCGGAGGAGCTGAACGGCTACATGGGCACGACTCTGCTCACCGATCCCACTGCCGTGGAAAAGGCCATGGCCGGCCTGAGCGAGCAGGGCCAGACGCTGTTCACACAGTTTGTGGAGAACCTGCGCTCGGCCTACGCCGGCGCCATGTTCAACACCTTCTGCGTGCTGGGAGTGCTGGCGGCCATCACTCTGGTTTTCTCTCTGATGGCGCGCAGCAGCCGGCAGGCAGCCAAAAACTGAGCTTTCCTCTCATAAACGAACGAAGCCCCGCCCTCCTCCGGAATTTCCGGAGGAGGGCGGGGCGTTTTGCGTTTCAGATGTTCAATTGGCAAAATGGGTATGTTTGACTTTCCATTTGCGCAGGGCGATGCCCAGCCAGAAACCATAGATGCCAAGGGTGATGATGGTCAGGAAGAACCACTTGATCCAGTTCCCGAACAGCTGAACGGCGCTGCCGTCAAAGGTGAGACGGTGGCCGTTCACAACGGTGTGCTTGGTTTCCCAGCCATATACCATGCACACGGCCCAGGGATAGCAGATGCCGCAGGTGCACACGGTGATGAGCGTGCCCAGCAGCCGCCAGCCGATCAGCTGCAGCATGCCGCCGTCAAAATACGAGTCGTTCATGGACGATCCCTCCTGTTTGTCTGGTGTCTGTCGGCTTTTGTCTGCCGCCGCTTTAAATGTAGTATACTTGCAACGGATTGTCAATCAAGCATGGAAAAGGACGAGCAGCGAACAACAAAAAAGCGCCGCAAGCGTTTGACCGCTTGCGGCGTTTTGGTGCGAGGGAGGGGACTTGAACCCCCATGGTATATACCACACGCACCTCAAACGTGCGCGTCTGCCGGTTCCGCCACCCTCGCGTATCAGGCGGGAAATTCCGCAAAATGTATTCTACCATAGGATGAGGGCGAAGTCAATACCCAGAATTCTGTTCGCCGGAGGCTTCCTCCTCGCCGGGCAGAAGGGTCACCTGCTGCAATTTGCGCTGGATCTGCCGGGTGCGCACGCCCACCAGATTCTCCAGCTCACTGCTGGCCTGGTTCAGCCGGTTCTGCGCCTGGGCCAGCGCCTGGCCGAAGGTGTCGAACTCGGCCTTCACGCCGCCCAGCACCTTCCACACCTCGCTGCTGCGCTTCTGGATGGCCAGCGTCTTGAAGCCCATCTGCAGGCTGTTCAGCAGCGCCGCCATGGTGGTGGGGCCCGCAACCACGATCTTATATTCCCGCTGCAGCCGCTCGGCGGTGCCCCGGCGCACCACCTCGGCGTAAAGCCCTTCCACCGGCAGAAACATCACCCCAAAATCGGTGGTGTGGCCGGGGTCCAGGTACTTGTCGCGGATGTCCTTGCCGAATCCACGCACCCGCTTATCCAGTTCTTTGGCCGCCAGCTCCACCGCGGCTTTGTCCGCCGTGTCGTAGGCCGCCAGCAGGGCGGCGTAGGCGTCCTGGGGGAATTTCGCGTCAATGGGCAGCCATACCGGGCCGTCGCCGTCGCCCGGCAGCTTGACCGCAAATTCCACCCGCTCGGAACTGCCCGGCACGGTGGCTACGTTCTCGGCGTACTGCCCGGGAGCCAGCAGCTGCTCCAGAATGGCGCCCAGCTGCACCTCGCCCAGGATGCCCCGGGTCTTGACGTTGCTCAGAACCTTTTTCAGGTCGCCCACGCCCGCGGCCAGCGTGCGCATCTCGCCCAGCCCTTTGTACACCAGTTCCAGCTGCTGGCTCACAAGGCCGAAACTTTTTTGCAGCCGGTCCTCCAATGTCTTTTGCAGCTTTTCGTCCACCGTCTGGCGCATCTCGCCCAGCCGCCGGTCGGTCGCCGCCTGCATGGCGTTCAGGCGCACCTCCATGGTAGTGCGGATGCTTTCCAGTTTCTGCTCGGTCTGCACATTGCTGGCCTGCAGGCCGGAGGCCACGCTGCCGGAAAGCTCCTGCCGCGTCTGGCGTATCTCGGCCAGCAGATCCTGCCGCACCTTTTCCAGGTCCTCGCCGGAAAGCCCCCGCGGGCGGCGCAGCAGGTTGGCGAGGCTCAGCACGCAGGCCAGCCCCGCCAGCACTAAGATCACAATTTCCATCATTTTCTCCTCGCAAAGGGGGATAACCTGCCCCCCGGATTCATAGCTATAAGTATACGTGGTTTGCCGTGGCAAATCAACATTGCAGAAGGCGGCGAGATGACATGGGAAAATCTTTGAAACGAAAGCGCAGGCTCTGGGTGATGGTGTGGTGCGTCTGCTGTGCGGGGGCGGCCAGCGCCATGTTGTGGGCGGTGCAGCGCGCCCAGCCGGTGTGCCGTCAGAAAGACCTGGAGGCGACCACCTTCGTATCGGCCCAGGCGCTGGCGGATGAAGACGGGGAAAAACGGGTGTTCCTCACCTTCGACGACGGCCCCAGCCCCACCACCGAGGCGGTGCTGGACGTGTTGAAAGAAAAAGGGGTGCCGGCCACTTTTTTTGTGGTGTCGGCGGAGAACAACAAGGACTATCTGCCCCTCATCAAGCGGGCGGTGGAGGAGGGCCACCAGATCGCGCTCCACAGCTGCACCCATTCCTACAAGACCATCTATGCCAGCACCACCGCGTTTTGGGCGGACATCAAGGAGCTTCGCCAGCAGATAGACCCTTATGTGGATCTGGAGACCGTCCACTGGCTTCGCTTCCCCGGCGGCAGCACCAACACCGTCAGCCGCAAATACGGCGGCAGCTCCATTATGAAGAACCTGGTGGCCCAGGTGGGGGAGAAGGGCTACCGCTATGTGGATTGGAACGTCTGCGCCGAGGATGCGGCGGGCGGCCACCCCAGCGCCGACGACGTTTACCGCAATGTGGTCAAGGGCGCCGAGGGGAAAAATGTCTGCGTGGTGCTGATGCATGACACCAAGGCCACCCGCAAGACCACCGCCGAGGCTCTGCCGGACATCATCGACTGGTTCAAAGAACATGGCTACCGTTTCTGCCGCATCGACGAGCTGGACCGGCAGATATAGACCGCCGCGTTTGTAAATTTTTTGGGAATTATCAGCCCCACACAGGGCTGGCGAATTGTAAACAGGGGCAAAATAGTGTATGATAATAGGGTTGACAGCACCGTTCATCCCATGGTGGGGCGGGCCGCTGTCAGCCCATTTTCTGTGGAAAGGGGCGCGCGGCGTGTTCGGCTATGTCACCCCCGACAAAGGCGAGATGAAGGTGCGGGAGTACGAGTGCTACCGGGCCGTCTACTGCGGGCTGTGCATGCAGCTGAAAGCGGACTACGGCTTCGTGAGCCGGATGCTCCTCAACTATGACCTGGTCACCGTGGCCCTTCTGGCCGACGGCATCAGCGGCGAAAAAGGCGCCCCCTGCATGAAGCGCTGCATGGCCAGCCCCTTGCGCCGCCGCTGCATGCACGCGGGCACTGGCGGGCTGCGGCTGGCCGCCGCGTCGCTGGTGCTGCTGAGCTGGTACAAGCTGGCGGACGACCTGGAAGACGAGCCCCTTGCCCGTCGTTTCGCCTCAGGCGCGCTGCGGCTCCTGCTGTTCCGGGCCCACAAAAAGGCCGCCGCCGCGCAGCCGGAACTGGACAGGCTGCTGGCGGAGCAGACGGCCTGCCAGCAAAAGCTGGAACGGGCGGGCTGTGCGAACCCGGACGAGGCGGCAGAACCAACCGGGCGCATGACCGCGGCCATCCTGGAAAAGTGCGCGGCGCGGCCCGAAGACGCGCACATCCTGGGGCGCATGGGCCTGTTCCTGGGCAAGATCCTCTACTGGCTGGACGCCGCGGAGGACTTCGACAAAGACCGGGAAAAGGGCCGCTACAACGTGTTCCTTCGCATGGGGCTGGACCGGGCCGCCGCCATCGAGCAGGCCGCGCTCCAGTGCCGGCTGGCGGCAGGGGAGGTGGCCCGCTGCTACAATCTGCTGCGGCTGGAACTCAACCGCCCCATTTTGGATAATATTATTTTTCTGGGCCTGCCTGCCGGCATCCGCCGCGCCGGGCAGCCGCAAAAACATGAAAAGCACGCAGCGCCGGTGTGACGCCGGCGCGGAAAGGAAACGAACATGGACGCATATCAGGTGCTGGGCCTGCGGCGCGGCGCGAGCGAGGACGAAGTGAAGGCCGCCTACCGTGCGCTGGCGCAGAAGTATAACCCCGACAACTACGAGGCGGGCCCTCTGAAAGAGGACGCGCTGAAAAAGATGGAAGAGATCAACACCGCCTTTGACCAGGTCATGGCTGAACTGCGTGGCGCCCCGGCCCACACCGGCGAGGCCGGCCCCAGGCAGGACGGGCAGCAGGCCGACCCCGGCAGCCTGCCGGAGATACGGGCGCTGATCCAGCAGGGCAGGGTGGACGAGGCCCTGGCCCGGCTGCAGGCGATGCCCGACGGCCCTGCCAGCGCCGAGTGGAACTTTTTGATGGGCAGCGCCTATTACTACAAGGGCTGGCTGAACGAGGCGCTGCGCTACTTCCAGGAAGCCTGCCGCCTGGCCCCCTCCAACCGGGAGTATGCAGCGGCGCTGCACAACCTGCAGAGCACGGCGAACGGCCAGATGCCCGGCAACCCCTACGGCGCCTACGGAACGGGCCCCCAGGCCAACGCGGTGGGATGCAGCTGCTGTGATATCTGCACTGCCATGATGTGCATGGACCTGTGCTGCAACTGCGGTCAGTGCTGACCATGCGCCGGAGAAAAAGCGGGCGGATCGCCCTGTGCGGCGTGCTGTGCGCCCTGGCCATGACGCTGATGCTGGGCGGCAGCGTGATGCCCTTCGCCACATTCTGCGCCCCTGCCATGGGCGGCATCCTGCTGGTGCCCATCGCCATGGAGTGCGGCATGCGCCTCGCGTGGGTGAGCTACGCCGCCCTTTCACTGTTGAGCGTTCTCTTCGTGCCCGACAAGGAGAGCGCCTTCATCTTCGTGTTCCTGCTGGGGCATTATCCGCTTTTGAAAGCCTACCTGCAGCGCATTCCCTGGCGCTGGCTGCGTGCGGCGGTCAAAACGGCGGCGTTCAACGCCCTGGTGTTTGCCTGCTATGGCGTGGTGCTTTACATCCTGCCCATCCAGGCCATCGTGCAGGAATTCGCCCACACCGCGCCCCTGGCGCTGGCAGGGCTTCTGGCGCTGGCCAATGTGTGTTTCTGGGTCTACGACGCGGCGCTGGACAATCTGATACGGGCCTATGCCCTGCGCATGCGGCCGCTGCTGCGGCGCTTTTTGTAAATTGCGGCATTTTGCGGAAATTCCAACGAAAAGGATCAGTGTGAATGAATCGGAACAACAGATGGAGGCTCAGCCCAAATTTCTTTTCCAACCTCGCTGTGGTCATCATCGGCATCTCCTTTTATCTGGCAATGTCCAACCTGGACCTGGTGTGCCAGGCCGTCAACGGGGTGCTGGGTGTGCTCTCGCCCTTTGTGGGCGGCTTTGTGATCGCCTATCTGCTGGACGGGCCCGTGCGCTTTTTTGAAGAAAAATTCTCCATGAAGCGGGGCCTGAGCATCGCCGTGAGCTACCTGCTGGCCATCGTGCTGTTCGGCGTTCTGCTGAGCTTTGTGCTGCCGCAGGTGGTGCAGAGCGTGATGGTCCTGGCGGACAATCTCAACGCTTATCTGCGCAGCCTCAACACCTTTGTGGCCAATGTTTCCACTCGCTTCCATCTGGACGAGGAACTGATCGAGGGCATGATGCTCTCCTACACCGACCTGATGCAGCAGGCCACGGCCCTCCTGCGCGACTTCATGCCCCAGCTGCTGAACTACAGCATGGCGGTGGGCAGCGGCCTTGTGTCTGCCCTCACGGCTTTCATCGCCTCGGTGTACATGCTCATGGGCAAGCAGCGGCTGCTGGGCCAGATGCGAAAGGTCATCTACGCATTTCTGCCCCTGCGGAAAGCCCGGCGCATGCTGGCCGTGTGCAGCAATGCCAACCGGGTGTTCAACGGCTTTATTTACGGCAAGCTGATCGACAGCGCCATCATCGGGGTGCTCTGCTTTATCCTGATGAGCCTGTTCAAGATGCCCTTCGCGCTTCTCATCAGCGTGGTGGTGGGCGTCACCAACGTCATTCCTTTCTTCGGCCCCTTCATCGGCGCCATCCCCAGCGTGATGATCCTGCTGATGGTGGACCCCATCGTGGCCATCGAGTTCGGCGTGCTCATCCTCATCCTGCAGCAGTTCGACGGCAACATCCTCGGCCCCAAGATCCTGGGCGATTCCACCGGCCTGTCGGCCATCTGGGTGCTGGTGGCCATCATCGTGGGCGGCGGCCTGTTCGGGTTTGCGGGCATGGTCGTCGGCGTGCCCACCTTCGCTGTGCTCTACTCCCTCACCAGCGACCTGCTGGCCCGCCGCCTCAAGGAAAAAGGCATCGACAAGAACGGCGACCCGCTGCCGAAGGACCCCGCCCCCCAGGAAAGCGAGGCAAACGCAGAAAATACCCCCGGGCCCCAGCGGCCCTGAAAGGAACCCAACATGTGGTTTGACCGGGCAAATGTTTATCAGATTTATCCTCTGGGCCTGTGCGGCGCGCCGGAACACAACGACGGCGTGTGCGAGCACCGCATCCTGAAACTTCTGGACTGGGTGGAGCACATCAGGGCGCTGAACATGACTTGCGTGCTGCTGAACCCGGTGTTCGGGAGCGACAAGCACGGCTATGACACCCGTGATTACTTCCGGGTGGACTGCCGCCTGGGCACGGGCGAGGACCTGAAACAGGTGTGCGACGCCTTTCACGCCGCGGGCATCCGCGTGATGCTGGACGGCGTGTTCAACCATGTGGGCCGGGGCTTCTGGGCCTTTGAGGACGTGCGCCAAAAGAAGTGGGACAGCCCTTATAAGAACTGGTTCCATCTGAGTTTCGACGGCAACACCGAATACAACGACGGCTTCTGGTACGAAGGCTGGGAAGGCCACAACGAGCTTGTGAAGCTGAACCTGAACGACCCGGCGGTGGTGGACCACCTCTTCGCGGCGGTGAAACGCTGGGTGGAGGAGTACGGCATCGACGGCCTGCGGCTGGATGTGGCCTATTGCCTCTCGCCGGATTTTCTTGCAAAGCTGCGCGGCTTTACAGACTCTCTCAAGCCGGAGTTCGTGCTGATGGGGGAGACGCTCCACGGCGACTACAACCGCTGGATGAACGACCACGCCTGCCATTCGGTGACCAACTACGAATGCTACAAGGGCCTTTATTCCAGCTTCAACAGCATGAATATGTTCGAGATCGGCCACAGCCTGAACCGGCAGTTTGGCCCCGAACCGTGGACGCTCTATAAAGGCAAGCACCTGCTGGCCTTTCTGGACAACCACGATGTGGAGCGCATCGCCAGCATCCTTGCGAACCCCGCCCACATCCGCCCGGCCTACGGCCTTTTGTTCGGCATGCCGGGCACGCCGGCGGTGTATTACGGCAGCGAGTGGGGCCAGACGGGCAGAAAGCGGGACGGCGACGCCGCCCTGCGCCCCGCGCTGGAGAGGCCGCAGAACAACGAACTCACCGAGTGGGTGGAGGCGCTGGCCGCCGCCCGCGCCTCCAGCCCGGCCTTGTGCGAAGGGGACTATCGCACCCTGGCGCTGACCAACCGGCAGCTGGTGTTCCAGCGCGCGGCGGGCGGCGAGCGGGTCATCGTTGCGGTGAACGCCGGCGGCGAGGAATACACCGCGCACTTTGACGCCGGCGCTGGCCGTGCCACCGACCTCATCACCGGCGAGCCTCACGACTTCGGCGGCGGCAGCCGCCTCGCGCCTTACAGCGTTTACTTTTGGAGGACGGAGTAAGGCGAGAAATTTCATACATGATCGAGCGAAAGAAAAGCACCAACCCTCAAAACGGGTTTGGTGCTTTTATTCGTCTGTATCGTCTTCAAACCTTTATTTATTTAATTCTTTAAAGTCCAAGAATTCCGCCAATGTCATACATCTGCCCTCGTCCTCATCATTACCCATTTTTGGGCTGCTTTGATGATAACAATGGAACCAGGCGGGATTACCCGAATACGGGTTGACAATCAAAATATCGTTGCCCTACAATCCCGCTGGGCCACTGAGCGGCGCAACAGATGGATGCTGGGGCAGGCCGGCCCTGTGGTGGCCTATGCCACCTGCGGCGGGGGCGGCGCGGCGAAGTTCAGGGGCCGCGCGTTCCGCCAGGGGAAGGCGGTCATTGATCTGGGCGGCTGCCGGAATAAACAAAGAGCCTTGAAACCCATCGGTTTCAAGGCTCTTTCTGGTGGAGATAAGCGGGATCGAACCGCTGACCTCTTGAATGCCATTTTATGGGACTATTAGTACAAATGGAAAAGCCGGAAAATATCGCGGAATCAAGCCATTTTCGGGCTCTTTTATTTCTATATTTTAGTTGCAAAATACGCCAATTCAATACCAGTTCATTACGACCTTTGGATGGACAAATTTTGCATCGCACTTGGTACAGAACTCACTGTTTGATCGGTACACACCTGCACCTCTCAAAGCCGGAAAAATCAAGGCTTTATCGGCTGGCACGAATAAAACAGAGGGGGGCGTTTGTGCGCTTGGAGTCAGTAAAGCAGCGGGTATTTGTGATGACCTCTCTTGCTTCTTATCTTCCTGAAGCAGCCATGGATTTATGGTGAAAAATGCCAACTAGCTAGATACTGTTTTTCATTGAAATTATTGTACCAGATTAAGGGCAAAAAATGAAGACCAAACAGCAAAATCGGGGGGTGTTTCTGGCGGTTTCCTACCCACCGATTAGTACAAGATTTTCAGGCTTATATACCAAACCTACCCACCGATTTTTCACCCCCTTTCAAAACGAGGGGGGCAACATAGCTTCACATCAGGACAAACATCTAGAAGGTTTCTTATAGTCTCTTACGTCTACACATTTCTAAGGCCATCAATGTTCGCTATCGAGTCAAAGATTACATGTTTTGACCTGATCGGAGATTATGCTCAACCTTTCTCGCTGTAAAAAATCTAGTGGTCACTTTAGTACACATATTGCACCAACAGCCGTGAAATTCCACTGTAGCTGTAGATTTAACAGCGTTGCGCACCATACTAAAAGCGGATTTTTTAGGCACCACTGGTTATCCCAAAAGTACTTCTCTTGAATCTGTCCTGATTTTTATAGGCAGCAAAAAATGCTTTGTATCAGCCTTCTCACAATCTTCACTTTCTAACCTGTACTTCGAAGTGAAAACAATTGTTAAATTGATTTGGTCTATTTGAATTTCAACGCCTAAATCTGAAGGATAGTAGTGTAGTGTGGATGCTCCTTCTTCTGCGCTTCCAACAAGCTTGATAGGCATACCAGGCAACACTTTTTGCTCGCGTTCTACTGCCAGTTCCAATCTTTCCTGATATTCAAACTGATGCGATGAATTGGAAAATATAACGCTAATACAAAATCCACCTACCGAATCATCTTTGCAACAGCGCATCGCATAATTGAATGCTTTTAAATACTCATTTAAATGCGAGACATCCGCCATCCTATATTTCTGCAAATGCCTAAATGCATCTTCTGAACCGATCCAAGCAGAGGAGCAATCTCTTTGTATCGTTTGGTTCTTTATGCAGACTATTTCCGTTTTATCCGCTTCATCCGCTAGGCATATAATGAATTCTATCTCATTTTCTGCGGCACTGCTATGGATTTCCCACGCTAAATCTATTAATTCATCTTCTTTAAATTGTTTAGCTTCAAATAGCTTGTATAGCAATCTGTGTGCATACGCTATATTATTTCCGGCAAAGGAGATGCAGCATCTAGGCCCTACAATCATACTCTTAATTAGCCCATAATGCTCTATCATCTCTCTAGTCTGGGTTCCCCAGTTGGATTTACAAGTTCCGTCAAGGGAAATCTTCGTATCGCTGTATATGTACGTCAATTCACGCATACAGCTATCATACTTGATAATCTCTTTAACAGCATATACAAAACTCATTTTTAATACGTCTCTTTTGATACAGTAAGTTGTCGTACATAACTCAATCAGAAAAATCGCCTGTATCGGTAAGTATCCAATTCACAAAAATATGATTTGAAAGATTGTACTCATAAGCTTCATTTTTCGAAAACACAGTTCTCAATTTATATAACAGATAGAAAAAAGGAGCATTACTTAGGCCCCCGAGTTCTTCATCTATTCCTTTTGCAGCCCGAAGTATTTCGCGGCAATGATAATCGCAGCAGGACAAGAATAGTTTCAAGGTTTTTCCAAGAGAGCCGTCTTCATAACGATATTTTGTTACAGTTGCTTGGAATTCCTTATACAATTTGCGATTCTTTTCCTCTTCTAAATCAATTGCTGGATACATCCTGCCACTGGCATAGACATTCGCCTCATATTCGAATTTCTTCTGACAAACGGTTAATAGCCTTTTTTGAAAGTATACGCTTTTGATAAAGTCATCCACAGCGTAGTGTATTTGTATGTGATAGTTAAATTCAGGGTCGTCATTTTCTATTTCTTGAAGCGATTCGTTCTCCAAAATATACTTAGCAAGATAAATGTCCTTTGCTGCTGTGTGAGCAATGGCTATTACTCTTTCATCAGGTTCACCATCTTGAAACTCGTCGATAAGTCCACATTCTATAATGTCCAGTTCGGTATTGACTGTTTCTTGTATATACGAAACATCTTTTATCAAATACTCGCTTAATGGTCTCTCCGATGGGTTTTGTTTCAAGCATCTCTCTACAATCGTATCCAGTTCCCAATATTGAGGATAAACGTCACGAATTAATTCATAACTCAGTCCCGATGGATTGCTTTTCGTAAATAGCTCACTTAATATTTTCCCAAGCGCATAAACATCGCTTGCCGCAGATACACTGTTTTCATTTTCCTTTTCCAGTTGTTCGGGCGCGGCATAAGATTTGTTCCCTAACCACGCATCCGTCTTGGTCATAGTTGAGTCGCTAAAGTGTGCAATGCCGAAGTCTGCAAGGACCAGTTCGCCGGTGTCGTTAACGAAGATATTTTCCGGCTTTATATCTCGGTGATAAACGCCGATGCTGTGAATGTATTGAACAGCTTTCGCAAGTTTGAGCCAGTAACCTAGTAAAACCTCTGCATCTGTTTCTTTCGAAATAACATCCCGCAATGTTTTTTCGTACAGGGGCATAATATAAAATTTTTCATTGTCATTAAATGTCCCATAACCAATTATCTTAATTATATTGGGATGAGTTTCCCGTTGGCAAAACGCTATTTCTTTTTCGAAGCGCGTAATTTTCTCAGTATCTTCGGAAGCAAGAAATTTGATTGCATATTGTTGCTCCATACCTTCTTCTTGCGCGCGCCAAACACTTCCATTTCCGCCGGAGCCGATGGCATCTACCAATTTATATCGTTTTTGCCCGACGGTTACATACTTTCTTTTGTAGTGACTCATCGTAAATCTCCATTACTTAGCATTAAGGGAATGCCCCATAATTGTGAGGCATTCCCTTTGCCATTAGATAATTAGAAAGACAACTGTTCTGCGGGGACCCGGTTATCCATAAGATTGCGGAAACTGGAATTCAGGCGCACTTCATCATGCGAAACGAGGGCATACACCCAAGGCTTTCCATTGTGCTCCACATTCCAGGCGCTGGCAGCAGAACAATATACCTGTGCCGCTTTGGCCTTTTCGAGAACCTCTGGGTCCGAAAGTTCTTTGCTCATCTTTGTTTCCACCATATAGATGGTACTCACTGTTTCCACGACAAAGTCCGGCTCATACCGGCTATATCCACCAGGTCCATAATAAATATTGAACTGCTTCGGCGATGGGCGCATCCATCTAATGACCTCTTTGTCGTTTTCCAGAACGATTGCAAAGGTGCGCTCGGTGTTGTTGTCAAATTTGTAGAGAGTGTGGCAAGCTTTTTTGAATCCGTTAAACACCTTGCTGCGAACCTCACCAACGGGGACTGATGCCCGAAGGTCGTAAATCTCATCCGACTTGATTTTTCCACCGAAGCTAGATTCAATGCGGGAGAACGGCCGCATTTCAGTCGCACGGAAAACGGATTTTTCCCGGAAGAAGTGATCTCTCATCTGTGCGTGAATGATTTCCGCAATTGTCTTTTGCCGGTCGCGCATAACACGCTCGGCCTCTTCTTCCGAGAGATACGTCAGAAAGTGTTTTTTAACATCGCCGACAAGAGAATACAGCAAATCGGCGGTAGTCATATAGTCGATATCATCATAAACAATCAGATGCCGGACAATTTCATTTTCCGGTGTATCGACGGCCTCTCTGGCGTGAAAGTTTGGATCATACTCGAAAGTCTTTCCGTCCGTCTGCAATTCTGTGCCAATCAAAGTATCATTTCCAGGATGCCAGTTCATGTTGCGGGTATCCAGAGTGAACATATAATACCCTTGTTTGACCTCAGTGAACGGTTGCACGACCGCTTGCGGAATAGGGATCACTTTGTCTGTCAGTGCCTGCACGCAGGTTTCGATTGCCGTTTGAACAACCGGCGCAACGTCCTCCGGGCGCAAATTCAATGAAGGGAATTGCCGAAGGGTGGCACTTACGACAGTCTGCTGGACAAACTTCTTGGCAGATTCGTCTTTTGCCGCATCATAGGTTTTCACCTGCTTATTTAACTCCAGCACGGATTTTGCCGCGAAATGAGCCACAAATTTGGCAACTTCAAGCGCCTGCTCCTGCGTTTTTGTTTCTCCGGAACTGTACGAAGCGGGAGTCTCTTGCATGAAGGACATCGCAAGCTGCTCCGTAAAGCTGGCATCGTTGGTAATGCTGTCATAGGCCGTAGTGAGCTCCACCGTCTCTCGCGGCTCCTCAATATCCGGACTGTCATCATCAATGTAATACACTTTGCGAACCAACGAGTTGGGGTCGTTGGCCAGGTTTACGATGGCTGCATATTTGTCGTGACTGACAATGGACAGCCGGTCCACTTCCTCTATCCCGGTACGCAAGCCATACGGCAACCGCAAGCCGCGCCCAATCGTCTGTTCCGTCAAGGTCTCAGAGGCTGAGGCCCGCAGGGGAATGATGGTATACAGGCTGGTCACATCCCATCCTTCCTTGAGCATATTCACATGGACAACGATTTCAATTTTGTTTTCCGGTTTCTCAAGAGAAAGAAGCTGTGTGATGTTTTCGTCCTTCTCGGCTCCGCGCTGTGCGGAATTGATTTCCAGCACTTTGTCTTTATAGTACCCACGGAAGAACTCATCCGATGCCAGATACTCTCGAATCTGCCGGGAGTGCTCCGTATCCTTGGCGACTACCAGAACAAACGGTTTTACCAACGGCTTGCCATAGGTGCGGGCATAAATCTCCAATTGGCTTTTTGTATCTTCGTGGATGCGCACGCCGTCATTCAGCTTTTCTTTGTCCAGTTGTTCCGGGGTATATTCCTCCGCACGGAAATCTTTGCGTGTAATAACTGCCGGCACCTTCACATATTGTCCATCGTTCAGCGCATGAGCAAGCGTATATTCGTAAACGACATTTTTGAAGTTGACCTTCTTCGCACCTTTTTGAATCTGCGGCGTTGCGGTCAGCTCCACACCGAGAATAGGCCGAAGCTCGTTGATAACTTCAAAACTTTTGTCGGCGTGATAGTGATGGCTTTCATCCATGAAAATGCAGAGATCCGGGAGCGATTGCAGATAGGAAAAATACGATTCGCCCAATACTTCGTTCAGCCGTTTGATGCGTGCCGGATTGCCGTCCTTCACCTTGCTGTCCGAGTTCAGCTTGGAAATGTTGAATACATTGATCACCACATCGTTGACGCCAAAAGCAGTCTGCCGGAAATCGGCATAGTTGTCCCCATCGATGATGCGAGGCGGGCTGACAAAGCGGTCCAGGCCACGGAAAACATACTTGGGATTGGAGATATTGCCCAGGTCATCTTTCAGCTTGTTGTATATTGTGAGGTTGGGCGCCATGACGAAAAAGTTTTTGATGCCTTTTTCATAGTGCAGATAGGCGATACACGCCCCCATCAGCCGAGTCTTGCCGATGCCGGTGGCAAGCGAAAAGCAGACGGACGGGAAATCTCGTTCAAAGGAAGTCAGTGTGGGGCACAAGTGCCGCACAGCTGCCAGGTCTTCCCGGTAAAACTCCTCTGCCGTCTGGCTCGCTAACTCTGAAATGCGTTTCTGCCGTTTGTCATCCGTTTCGCAGGCGTCCAATTCCGCCTGATGGGCCGCGCTGATTTGCTGCACCGTTGTCGGATTTTTCCTCAACGACAGGGTATCGCACAGCCGCGCAAAAATTTCGAGGCTTTCGTGCTGCGGCGGCCGCAGGGACAGAGCGTTGTTGATGTATTTGGAATGGTAAGAGTAGAATTTTTCGGTATAGGATTCTTTAATCATCTTCCCATTCCTCCTCGTCCAATACCGGCGGGTCGATAATATTCAGGTTGTAATTGTCCACACCATACTGGCATTTGTCGAGTACCGACTGGGGAATTTTGCGCACGGTAATGTTCTCATACCGCTTGTTCAGACCGGTGTCAAAGGCAGGCGCACAAATCAACAGATTTTCAAACGCTCCCACTTCCGCTGCGATGCCGTCCAGCACTTCTCCAGTCAGGTATTGGGTGGTGACATAAATGAAGCTGTTATCCTGGCAGAAGCCCTGTTTCCAGAAGGTTTCTGAATCGGGAGCATAGTGGTATCCATTGATCTTGGCCACAGCCGCGACCAGCATTTCCGGGCTGTACTGCTCAGAAAACACGGGATTCCCGTACTTGTCCTTGACGATTAGGGTAGGAGCCAGTTCGTAGAACTTGTATCCGCCGCCGCCATGCCAGTTGACATCTTCAGAAATGCCTGTTTTATCGCCATCAATCACCCTTGTCAATCTCGAAACACACAATGTATAACAATGATTGCCAAGTTCAATACCTATATATCGACGATTCATTTTGTGTGCAACAGCAGCAGTTGTCCCACTACCCAAAAATGAATCCAAAACCCAATCCCCCTCTTTAGTGAAGTGGGAAAGTAATGTTTTAATGAGAATTTCTGGCTTTTTTCCGCCTCTGAACTCTGCTCCACCTTCTTGTCTGCAATTGCCAAAATAAGAGGCCAAATCAATAAATCCGTTAATAGGCACTTCTCTGGTCATCTCACCACTTTCAAGTTTGTCCAGTGGAACTCCTTGATAATATTTTCCTTTTGTTGCTCCTTCCTTATTGGGCCCGGTAAAGAAACGATAATCGTACCTATCATCTCCTATACCGTAAACCTTATAAATAACACCATATCCATCTTCTACATAGCGCCCTGTCAAATAGTCTCTGAAAAATCTTCCCGATGAATTCCCATCTAAAATTGTTCCGGAGGCCCATATTTCTTTCAAACCATATTCCGAGCCCATCTCCTCAGTGATAGTGTAATCTCCTTTTTTATACACTTCCACCCTTTTTCCCCCAAGCTCTAAAATCTTAACCGGAGCCGAAAGCGTCTCAATTTTGAATTTGAATTTCTCGTATCCAGAATCGACTTTATCCAATATAGGTTTGGCGCGATTGCTCTTTCTATAAATATGAACTTGTTCAATTTCTTTATGAAACGCCATATCTTGCTTTAGCGTCTTTTCCGGATATCTCACTCGGACGTAAATTGTCGTTTGATAATAACCATCTCGACCAAAAATTTCATCCAGCATAATCTTTAGATAGTGGCCTTCTGAATCATCAATTTGGCAGCAAAAAAAGCCATCATCTGAAAGTAAATTTCTTAATATCCTTAGCCTTTCATACATTAATCTCAGCCAAGTAGAATGCTCCAAGTTATCATCATAGTTCTCCAGAGCTTCACCTGTATTATAAGGCGGGTCTATGTAAATACATTTTATCCGTCCCGCATACTCCTGCTCCAACGCCTTCAACGCCAACAGATTGTCTCCATGAATCAGCATATTCTCGGTGTTGGGGTCACCATAATCTTTAGAAGGGTCATGGAGCAGGATGCGCGGTTCAACAGCCGGGTCTTCTCCCTTACCAATCCATGTCAATTCCAATCTTTGATTAGCCATTGTCACTCATTCTCCTGTTCTTGTGTAATCGTCGTCACCGCTGAATATGCATCAACATTATACAATTTATCGTAAAACACATCCAAAATCTCCATCAAAGACGTTTTATCAATGCCGATAGTAACCCCAAAATGGACATTAGTGGAACAATATGCCAATGTTGTGACCACGTTCCGCTTTTGTTCTTCAACACTATTTATGAGCTGGTTCAGTTGCTCCTTTATTTTTATGCGATAGTCAGCTATTTCAGGGTACTGCGCGTCGAAAGAAAGCGGCAATATACGGTCAAATTCGAAACGCACCATAAAATTCATGGTTTCCAGTAAGTTGTCATACGCACGAATTGCATCATTTACCGCTCCGGTCTTTTGGGCATCGTGAAGCATGGACAGAAATGCTTTATCTGCCTCAATTACTTTATCGCTTATCTCCTCAATCGCATGAATGATTGCCAGATACTTTGACCTTGTCAATTCGTTTTCAAAGCCAATCTGATATATTCGTCTGTTTTCTTCAATTGCCTTTTGATTGGTTTGGTTTGCCTGCTTGTTTTGCCATACGGCGACAGCCCCTAAAACAGTTGCTCCTGCAAATGATAAGAAGCCACCCCAAAAGCTGAGCCAATCGCTTTTGTAAATATCCTTTCCCGTTGGGGCCACAAACCCCACTACAGGTAAGCCAAACGCAAACCAGAAATATGTGAACCCCAGTAAAAGCAAGCAACCAATTATACAAGAGCGCACAGGATGCGATAACAACGAGCGTTTTATTCTGCTTTTAAGTCCATCTTTTTTGGGCATTTACGCCACCTCAAATTCAATCACCATGATATTCTGGGTAGTACAATTACCTTCCAGCTTACGGCGGACTTCTTCCTGCAGGCGTTCCTTTTCGGCATCGATCTCATCTTCCCGGTCGTAAATCTCCCGCTGCATTTTCTTCCGCTTCAGTTCCAGCTTATTGATTTCATCCTTCATTGCCAGCATTTCACTGAGCGGCAAAGCTGTGCTGGCACGGAACATCTTTTTCTTTTCCGTGATGGCTTTTTTCAGTTCTTTCAGCTCTCTCTGCAAGCCCTCTTTCAGGTCTTCGCTGTATGCATCCAGCTTATCGCATTCTTCCAGATAGTATTTCTTGTTGCTTTCCTCTACCTGCTGACGCTGCAATTCCAAGCGTTGCTGACGAGCTACTTGCAAAGCCTCGGTTTCACGCGCACTTGCGCTTACCACTGTTGCAGGCAGTTCCAGCATACTGTTGATGGTGTCCTCATCCATTACGGTTCCGTCTTGGGTAAGAACGGAGAACACCAAATGTTCTTCTTCGCCGATTCCCTCGTAGGAAAGCTTGTCAATAGACAGGATGCCTTGCAGATGCGGATGTGCATTCAGGAAAGAAATGTTCCGTTCCGAGTGGGTATGGTCAAAGCGGATTTTAACAGGAGGCAGCGGCTGCTCCATGGCCTCGGCCAGCCAGGACTCGTACAAGGGGTCTTCCCGGCGCAGGAAAGTATCGCCTTCTTCCTCGGCGTCCTTCCACTTCAGATTATAGACGCGTTCCGTATCCCCGTCTTTGAATTTCAGGCGCCACTGTTCCAGCGGCTCTACGCGCTCAGCACCATGTATCATAAAGAAGTAATAAACCCACTGCGTAAATTTATCCAGGCTGGCGACGGTATTTGATTCACACTCCTTGAGCCGCGAGGCAACCACTTCATCGAAGTTTTCCAGAATAGATTGCCGGGCCTGCACCATCTTCTCCTGGATCTTGTCCGACAGTTCCGCCTGCAACTGGTCAAACTGCTGCTGGATTTCTTCGGCCGTTTTGCAGGTCTGATAAATGTTAGCAATTCGTTTTTCAAAATCAACACCGGATTCGATGGAACCCAGCACATCATCCGAAGATCCGAACACCCCTTCGAACAGACGGAATTTCTGAGAGAGCAACTCATACACACGACAGTCGGCAGCGTTCTTGCGGTTCAGGAAATTGATGACGACCACATCGTTTTTCTGCCCATACCGATGACAACGGCCGATGCGCTGCTCAATGCGCTGCGGGTTCCAAGGCAGGTCATAGTTGACCACAAGACTGCAAAATTGCAGGTTGATGCCTTCGGCCGCCGCCTCCGTTCCGATGAGGATACAGGCGTTATTGCGGAATTCCTCCACAACAGCCGCCTTCATATCCGCCTGGCGTGAACCGGAAATCGCGCCATCATTTTTGTGCCGCTCTTTCCAATCCGCATAGATTTGTTTGGAAATATCGTCGTTGTTCATGCCGTTCAAAAAGACGATCTGACCAGCATATCCGTTGTTGGTGAGCAGGTTGAAAAGATACTCCTGGGTGCGCCGGGACTCTGTAAAAATAACCGCCTTGCGCTGGCCGCCCAACTCTTCAATTTTATCAAACCCCTGCTTCAGCGCAAAAATCAGATTGTCACCCTTCGCATTGGTCTTGATGCTGGAGGCCAGTTCCGCAAATTGACGCAGCTGTGCCAGTTCCCGCAGAATGCCTTCCCGGTTACGCTGCAGGTCTTCTTCGGACATTTCGCACTTCTCCTGTGCGCCGTCACCTTCATCGCTCAATTCATCGAAAGAATCATAGTCTTGCAGGTCGAGCTCTGTTTCCATTCCGTTCAAGAGCTCTTCCAGGCGGCTGATGAGAGAATTCAATGTTCCCGCAATGGCGAACGAGGAAGAAGCCAGCAGTTTGCGGAGTACCATGGTGATGAGCGTCCGCTGACCTTCCGGCAACGCATACAGCTTGTCCGTCTGCAGATAATCAGAAATAAAATTGTAGAGTTTTTCTTCCGCCTCGGTAGGTGTGTATTCCTGCAAAATGGGATGCCGCTCTGTGTATCGAACATACTCCGTAACCTGTTTGCGAAGTGTACGCTTGCAAAAGCCACCCAAACGGGTGCGAAGATTACGATTACGGAGTTCTGCATTATTGACCGCCACATACATTTCGCGGAACGTCTTGGCATCGCCAAATACATGGTCATCGATAAGGCTGACTAATCCGTAAAGCTCCATCAGATTGTTTTGGAGCGGAGTCGCTGTGAGCAAAAGCTTCTTTCTGCCCTGCAGCGCTTCTTTCAGTTTCTTGCCGGTGACATTATCGGGTTTATAAACATTCCGCAGGCGATGCGCCTCGTCAATAATAACAAGATCCCAAGAAACGCGACGGAGCTCATCCTCTTTCCTGGCAGCAAAATTGTACGAACAGATAACGACCTGATTTTTAGTATCAAACGGATTGAAGTAGCCTTCCTTTTTCAGCTTATTGAAGCTGGTCGACTCCATTATGAGGGCGTCGATATAAAACTTCTCTTTCAGCTCCGAGCGCCACTGGGTACGCAAAGCCGCCGGCACAATCAAAAGAATGTGGCGTTTGCGTTCGGCCCAGTATTGCGCCAAAACAAGGCCAGCCTCGATCGTTTTGCCAAGGCCCACTTCATCCGCCAACAGAGCACCTGCGCTCAGCGGAGACTTCACTGCAAAAAGAGCGGCATCGACCTGATGCGGGTTCAGGTCTACCTTTACTCCGGACATTGCCGAAGCTAGGCTGTCATAGCTGGATTGTGGGCGCTTCAAAGTGATTTGCTCGGCAAAATAGCGAGCTTGATAAGGTGTATAGTCAACCATTTATGCGTCCTCTTTATTGTGAAAATAAATCTTGTTCAAATTCACTCAGAATCGTCTTCTATGTATTCCATCAAATCGCCCGGTTGACACTTCAACACTTGGCATAGTTTATCAATTGACTTCTCTGTTAATCCACCTTTTCCATTTTTAATGGCAGTCAACGTGCTTTGCCCAAGCAGTCCTTCTTTTCGAATCCGATACGTTGTGTATCCTCGCTCTTTCAATAGAGCAAAAAGTTTGTCATATTTTATCGACATTCGCATACACCTTCTCTCATAGTTATAAATCAAGTATATATGCGAAATGTGCACCATGTCAAGTGCATGTTTTGCATAAAAGTCAATTAGCAAAAGGAACAAATATTCAAGCCGCAATATGCACTATATTTGGTGTATATTGCGGCTTGTTTTATGCACTTATTTTGGTGTATAATGAGATTGTCGAAAGGGACACACCGCCCGGATAAACCTAATTCCAAAGGAGGAGAGACCAATGACCACACTTCATCACTATATTAATAATTTCATTTATCCGACTGACAACATCCCGGACCATCGAAGCCGCCGGTTCGGCTGCTGCCCTTGCCTGATGGCCATGAGATGGTTTGCTGCATTCCAACAAAAAAGCCGTGTTCAGGAGGCCACCCGAACACGGCAAGCGCAAAATCAACCCACTTTAAATAAGTCCATTCTGCCCTTTCATCATAACATGCCGG
>NZ_CALXHK010000012.1:0-52276 GCF_944388085.1 Candidatus Allofournierella excrementigallinarum
CTTGACACAACCGCTGGTTCCGTCTGGATTGTGCTTTCCCTTTCTTCTCTTGATTACATCTACTTAGCCATAAGCTGGAAGAGAGCGTGTGAGCGCGCCTTTGGCGCGCAAAACCCCCGCGGGGCGGCTTTGCGGCAGAATGACGCCAGCCAAAAGGAGGGCGATTTGGATGCGCAAGAATTTTGGAGCAAAACCCTGGACCTATCCCCAGCTGGTGTTCATCCTGGCCAGCTGGACGAGGCCGGCCGCATCGACCCGGCCAAGCTGCGGCCCATCGCCTTTGACCCCGTCCACAACCTCTACCGCGCGCTGGGCGAGGCCGCGGGCCGCGCCTTCCACGACGGGCTGCAGCTGAAATAAGCCCCGCCCCGGCATACCGGGCCGCCCTCCCGCCATACCTTTATGGCAGGGAGGGTTGTTTTATGTTTGGGGTATTTTTCAGTTTTATCGCTTCGCACATTTTGTATCTGGCGCTGCATCTGGAAACGGGCAGCTTTCCCCGCCCGCTGACGCCGCGGCAGGAGGTGGAGGCCTTCGCCGCCTTCAAGGCGGGGGACATGGCCGCCCGGGACCGCATCATCCGCCATAACCTGCGGCTGGTGGCCCATGTGGTGAAGAAATATTATTCCCTGCCCGGCGACGCCGAGGACCTCATCAGCATCGGCACCATCGGGCTCATCAAGGCGGTGAACAGCTTTGACAACACAAAGCAGGCCCGCTTTTCCACCTATGCCTCCCGCTGCATCGACAACGAGGTGCGCATGAGCTTCCGCAAGCAGAAGAAGGCCCCCGCCACCGTGAGCATGAACGAGCCCATCGAGGCGGGCAAGGACGGCAGCGCCCTGACGGTGATCGACGTGGTGCCGGACGATTTTCTTCTGGACGAGGACTGCGAGCGCCGGGACGAGACCGCCCGCCTGCGGCAGCTGGTGGACGGCCTTTCGGGGCGGCAGCGGCAGGTGGTGCTGCTGCGCTACGGCCTCTCGGGCCAGCCGCCCATGACTCAGCAGGAGGTGGCCAGCCTTTTGGGCATCAGCCGCAGCTACATCAGCCGCATCGAAAAGGCGGCGGTGCTCTCGCTGCGCCAGTCGCTGCTGGCGCAGGAGGAATAAAACAGGCAAACGCCCCCGCCGTTTCCCGGCTGGGGGCGCCCTTTTTCAAAGTTTCACAGGTTGACGGCGTTGATGGTTTTGCCCGCCAGAAAACTGCGCAGGTTTTCCACCGCCGCGTCCATCAGGCGCTGGCGGGCGGCCTTTGCCCCCCAGGCCATGTGGGGGGTGAGGATGCAGTTCGGCGCGCCCAGCAGGGGGTTGCCGGCCCGGATGGGCTCGGCGCTCACCACATCCAGCGCGGCCCCCGCCACCCGCCCACTTTTCAGGGCGGCGGCCAGGTCGGCCTCGTTCACCAGCGGGCCCCGGGCGGTGTTCAGCAGCAGCACCCCCGGCTTCATGGCGGCGATGGCCTTTTGGTCGATCATGTCGGCGTTTTGGGCGGTGAGGGGGCAGTGGAGGCTGACCACATCCGCCGCGGCAAAAAGTTCCTCCAGCGGCACCGCCGCCCCGCCGTCCTCCAGCGGGCCGGGGGCCAGGTGCGGCCCACAGGCCAGCACCTTCATGCCGAAGGCCCGGGCGATGCGCGCCGCCGCCCGGCCGATGCGTCCATAGCCCACCACGCCGAAAACAAGGCCCGCCAGCTCCCGCTGGGGGGTGTTCCAATAGCAGAAATCCGTCTTTTGGCATCACTCGCCGCCGTGCACGCCCCGGCTGTGGTCCCCCACCCGGTGGCACAGCTCCAGCAGCAGGGCAAAGGTGAACTGGGCCACCGCTTCGGTGCCGTAGTCCGGCACGTTGCACACCGGGATGCCTCTTGCCGCCGCGGCGGCGGTGTCCACCACGTTGTAGCCGGTGGCCAGCACCCCGATGTAGCGCAGGCCGCCGCAAGCCTCCAGCGTGGCGGCGGTGATGGGGGTCTTGTTCACCAGCACCGCCCCGGCCCCCGCCATGCGGGGCAGGATGAGCTCGGGCGGCGTGCGGTCATAATGCTCAAACTCCCCCAGGGCCTCAAAGCCCTGCCAGCCCAGATCCCCCGGGTCGAGGGCATGGCCGTCCAGCGCCACGATCTTCATGCTGCATCCTTCCCTTCCGCTGTGTTTTTTCCATTGTACCACAGCGGGGCGGATAAAAAAAGCGGAACGGCCCGGCCTCAAGTTTGGGCCGGGCCGTTTGGGCCAGAAAATCAGGGCAGCGGCAGTTCCTCGCCGTTGAGGATGACCTTGGCCACCTTTTCCAGGTCGACGACCTGGTCGAAGATGCTGCGGTAGACGACGGTGCCGTCGCCGCTGCTGACGCTGGCGCTGCTGGTGGGCACCTCGGTGCCGTCGGCCAGAATGACCCGCAGGTCGGCGGCTTCGCTCTCGGCGGTCATCTCGCCGGTGCCGAAGGCGGTGACGGAGATGGGCGACAGCTGCACTTCGTGAAGCGTCCAGGGCTTCATGTCCCTGCCGCAGGGGATGACCAGCGATTCGCTGGCATCCTCCAGCCGGAAGGTGGTGGCCCAGCTGCCGTCGATGAGCCAGTCGTAGGTCATGGTCTCCATCCGGACGGACAGCTCGCTCAGATCGGCGCCCTGAGGCGGGATGAGCACATATTCCACCAGGTCGTTGTAGCTCTGGAACGGGCCCATCTTGTGTTCTTCGCCCAGTTCCAGTTCCAGTTCGGTGCAGGGCACCCGCTCGCCCCCGGCGTTCCACAGCGAGAAGGAGATGCGGTTGGCCCGGCCCATGCCGCCCAGGTTGTTCACCTGGATGTGCAGCTGGCCGTCCACCACGCCGGCGGCGTTCACGGCGGCCCAATCCACGCCGGGCAGGGCCAGCGGCTCGTCCCAGCCGGTGAGCACGGGGATCTTGCCCTCGTCCAGCAGCTTGGTGTAGCACTCCATGGCGGGGCCGGTGGCGCCCCAGGCGTTGATCTGCTGGTCGTACTGCACCGGGATGTGGCCGGTGAGGCTGCGGACCTCCTCCATGGTGTAGCCCAGGTCCACCGGGTCGTTGAAGGAGCGCCCGGAGGTGATGCTGGTGGCGCCCACGGTGATCTTTTTGCCCGCCAGCTGCTGGCCGGCGTTGGCGGTGAGCCGCAGGATGGCGGTTCCGGTGGCTTCGTCGTAGTCCACCGTTTCCACATTGGTGAACATGGTGCCGGTGACCTGCGGGGTGTAAAGCTCGGCGTCCGGGCCGATGCGGCCCCGGCCGGTGGTGTCCTGCAGGGCGATGTAGACTGCGGCCACCTGGCCGTCGCTCATGGCGGCCAGCACCTCCATGCGGATGCCCGCGTCTTCGCTGACCTGGTTGACGGGCTGGAGCATCTGCACCGTCTCCTCGCCCAGCACGGCCAGCTTCTGCTGCAGTTCCGGCGCGGCGGCCAGCACGCCGCCGCCCAGGCACAGAGCGAGGGCAAAGGCCGCCGCCAGCGCCAGCGCGCGCCTGGCCGGGCGCAGGCGGCGCGCCGGAGGCGCCACGGCCACGGTGGGCCGGCACTGGGCCAGGATAGCCTGCTTTTGAGCAGCGTCTATCCGGACGCTGCTCAAGCCGCTGTCGACAGCGGCCCGGACGGTTTCGTCACAGATCTTCATTTGGCCCTCCCTCCAATCGTTTTTTCAGCGTCTCGCGGGCGCGGCGCAGCCGGATGCTCACCGTGGACTGGGGCGCGCCCAGCACGGCGGCGATCTCGCCCACCTTGAGCTGCTGGTAATAGTGCAGCAGAATGACCTCTTTGTATTTCGGCTTCAGGGCCATGATCTCCTGGAACAGGCGGCCCTGGCCGTCCTTCGGCTCCTCAAAGCCGGGCAGCTCGGGATACTGCTCCACCAGATTGACCTTTCGCTTCCAGGCGCTGCGCAGATAGTCCTTGCAGACGTTCACCGTGATGCGCATGACCCAGGCCTTTTCCGCCGCGGGGTTGTCGATGGGCCGCCAGGCGCGGTAGATCTTGATGAACGCATCCTGCACGGCGTCCTGGGCCAGGTGCGCGTCGCCCAGATACATGCAGCACATGCGCAGCATGCCGGTGCCGTACACATCCACCAGCCGCTCCATCTCGGCGCTTTCACACACCGGCTGCTCCACCATGCCCTCACGCTCCTCCGCGGCGGCCCGCCGCGAGAGGCTTTCACCTCTCAAACGGACCGGCCCCCTGAAAATATTTCAACTTTGCGCCGCTCTTGTCAGTTTTTCGTAAACTTTTGGTTACAATTTGGAGACAACTCCGTTACGCCGCTTTCAAACCAGCTCCAGCCGGCCTTCCACCGCGTCCAGCGTGACGGCGCCGGCGAGCGTGCCCGCCACGAACCGCTCGGCCAGGGGGTCCTCCACCCGCTTGCGGATGGTGCGCCGGATGTCCCGCGCGCCGAACTTGGAGCCCGCCTCCTTCACCAGCGCTTTGCAGGCCGCGGGGGTGTAGGTGAAGGCGACGCCCTTTTCCGCAAGGGGCTGGACATACTCGTCCAGCGCCAGGGCGGCGATGCGCTCGAGGCTCTCCTCCGAGAGGGGCTTGAAGGCGATGACCTCGTCCACGCGGCCCAGAAACTCCGGCCGCAGAAATTCGCCCAGGGCCTTCATCGCCTTGTTTGCGCTGATCTGCTCCGGCGTTTTGGCAAAGCCGGTCTCGCCGGTCTTTTCGGTGCTGCCGGCGTTGCTGGTCATGCAGATGACGGTGTTCTCAAAGTTCACGGTGCGGCCCTGGCTGTCGGTGATGCGGCCCTCGTCCAGGATCTGGAGCAGGATGTTCATCACGTCCGGGTGGGCCTTTTCGATCTCGTCGAACAGCACCACGCTGTAGGGCCGGCGGCGCACCTGCTCGGTGAGCTGGCCCGCCTCGTCGTGGCCCACATAGCCCGGAGGGGCGCCGATGAGCCGGCTGACGGTGTGTTTTTCCATATATTCGCTCATGTCGATGCGGATGAGCGGGTCGGGGGTGTCGAACAGCTGGTTTGCCAGCTGGCGCACCAGTTCGGTCTTGCCCACGCCGGTGGGGCCCACAAAGATGAAGCTGGCGGGCCGCCGCCTGCCGGAAAGGCCGGCCCGGGCGCGCTTCATGGCGCGGGCCACCGCCTCCACGGCCTCGTCCTGGCCGATGATGCGCTTTTTCAGCTCGCTTTCCAGATTGAGGAGCTTTGCGAACTCGCTCTGCTCCACCTTCATGGCGGGGATGCCGGTCCACAGCTCCACCACCTTGGCCACGTCCTGCATCTCCACCTTGATGCCGCCCGCCTTCATCTGAAGCTCGGGCAGCTTTTCCCGCAGCTGGGCCATCTCGGTCTTGAGCTGGGCCAGGCGCTCGTAGTCCGGGCCGTTCTCCGCCTGCTCCTGGGCCAGTTCTTCCGCCTCCAGCGCGGCCAGCGCCTTCTGGGTCTCGGCCAGTTCGCTGATCTCGGGGTGGCGCAGGTTGCAGCAGGCGCAGGCCTCGTCCAAAAGGTCGATGGCCTTGTCCGGCAAAAAGCGGTCTGTGATGTAGCGCTCGGAGAGGTTCACCGCCGCCGAGACGATCTGGGGGGTGACCTCCACGCCGTGGTGGGCCTCGTAATACTTCTTGATGCCGTTCAGCACGTTGATGGCGTCGGCGATGCTGGGCTCGCCCACCTTCACGGGCTGGAAGCGGCGCTCCAGCGCCTGGTCCTTCTCGATGAACTTGCGGTACTCGGTGAAGGTGGTGGCGCCGATGACCTGAATTTCCCCGCGGGACAACGCGGGCTTCAGGATGTTGCCCGCGTTCATCGCCCCCTCGCTGTCGCCCGCGCCGGTGATGCTGTGGATCTCGTCGATGAACAAAATGACATTGCCCAGCCGTTTGACCTCGTCGATGAGGCCCTTGACCCGCTGCTCGAACTGGCCGCGGAACTGGGTGCCGGCCACCAGGGCGGTGAGGTCCAGCCGGTAGAGCTTTTTGCCCTTGAGGCAGGCGGGCACCTGGCCCCGAGCGATGCGCTGGGCAATGCCCTCGGCGATGGCGGTCTTGCCCACGCCGGCCTCGCCGATGAGGCAGGGGTTGTTCTTCTGGCGGCGGGCCAGGATCTGGATGGTGCGGTAAATTTCCTGGTCGCGGCCCACGATCTCGTCCAGCTTGCCGGCGGCGGCCCGGGCGGTGAGGTTCTCGCAGTATTTATCCAGGAATTTCAGCTTGCCGGGGCCCTTTTCCTTCTCCTTTTTCTTGTCGCCCCTGGCGCCGAAGCCAAAGGGGAAGGTGGCGGAGCCGCCGGGGGTAAAGTCCTCGTCGGAGTCGCCGTCCTTGCCGCCGTCGCCCTCTTCCTCGCCCATGGGGGCAAAGGGGAACATGCCGGCCATGCCGTTCTCCCCCGCTTCCTCCATGAAGCTGTTCATGCGCTCCTCCATGGCCTCCAGGTCCTCGTCGCGCATGCCGAACTGTTTCATCAGATCGTCCACCGGCTTGATGCCCAGCGCCCGGGCGCAGGTCAGGCAGTAGCCCTCCTGCTTGGGCTGGCCGTTCTCCATGCGCTGGATGAACACCACGGCGGTGCGTTTTTTGCATTTGACACAAAGCATAGGTCTCTCTCCCTCTCTGCCTTTTTCCAAGGCCTCGAGTCACGGGGCCGGCGGCCCCTTAATAAAACGGATTGAAGCGCCCGAACAGGCTGTAGGCGATGCTGCCGGCCAGCGCCTGGTCGTTGAGAAATTCGATGGAGCCGCCGGTGATGACGATGACCGCCCACACGGCGCACAGCACCAGATACAGGTCCACCACGCCGGCTGCAAGGCCCATCAGGAACCCGAACATGCGGTTCACCGAGCCCATCACCGGGATGCGGTTCACGTTGGTGAGCACCGCCACCAGCAGCCCCACCAGCAGCCTGCACAAAGCGAAGGCCACGAAGAACAGCACGATGGCGATGATGGGGGTGAGCAGCGGGGCGATGACCTCGTCCACCAGCTTGGCCGCCAGATCGGGCGCGCCGCTGTCCAAAAGGCCGGCGGCGGAGGCGGTGAGGCCCTCCTTGATGCTCTCGGGCAAAAAGCCCGCGTACTTTTCGATGGTGGACTGGATGTTCACCGTGCCCTCGGCGGTGAGGGTGTTCTGGATGCTGGTCACGAAGCCGTTCTGGAAAAACCTTTCGAACAGCAGCGGCGAGGCCTGGTGGCTGAGCACCAGCGCCCCGATGAGGCTGGCCAGGTTGCCCACGAACTGCACCAGGCCGGCGGCAAAGCCGTGGCGGGCATAGGCGAAGGCCACCGCCAGCAGCAAAGCCAGCATCACAAGGTCGAACACGATGGCCGCGTTCATCCGATCACTCCTTTGCGTTTGGATCATTGCCGGGGCGTGTCAGGCGGTCTGCCCGTCGTCCGGCTGGGTGAGCAGGTCGGCCTGCCCGCCGGTGACCACCACCAGCTGCTTTGCGTCCAGCACAGCCAGGGGCCGCGTTTCGGTGGGCGCTTCCCACAGGGCCTCTCCGGCCAGGCTGTAGGCGGCAACGCTCTCCTGCCTTAAAACGTATGCGGCGGTGCGGGTGCACACCACTCCTTCGGCGGGGGCGGGCACGCTTGCCTCGCCCAGCACCTGCATCTGGGGGTCCAGCACCACCAGCCGGGCGGGGGAATCGCTGGCTTCGGGGCTGAACAGCAACGCGCAGTTCTGGCCCGACACCGAGGCCGCGCCCAGGCTCTCGCCCTCGAAGCTGTACACCGCCGTCTGCTCGCCGGTGGCCGCGTCGTAAACGGCGGCCATGCGGTCATAGACGGCCAGCAGCCGGTCGTTTGAAAGCCAGTGCAGCTGCAGCGGCTGGCCGGAGGCGGTGGCCGAAGCGGTGACCTCGTCGCTGCGGATGTCGAGGAAATAGAGGTTGGTCTGCAGGCTGCCCCCCTGGGCCACCAGGCAGGCAACGGCAAGGCGCTTATTGTCCTTTGCAAAGGCCACCCGCACCGGGGCGCCCTCGGCGTCGGTGAGGTTCCAGCCGTAGCGGAACTCCATGGAAGCGTCCCACACGGTGAGCTCGGCGGCAAAGCGGTCGGACTGGGTCACCACCGCCACGCTGCCGCCGGTGCTCATCTCGGCCAGCAGGATGGGCTGCTCAAAGGCGCGCCTATAGAGGGTTTCGGTGCGGCCCTCCACCCGCAGCTCGTAGCCGGAGCGGCCGTAAAGGCAAAAGCGGGTGTTGCCCGCGCTGATGACCGGGCGGGCGTAGCCGTGCTGGATGGTGCGCAGCTCGGCGCCCCCGCCGGACCAGACGCCCACGTCCTGCTCGCCCAGCAGCACGAAGCCGCCGGAAAGGGGCTCGGCCTGCCAGACTTCGGGGATGCCGGTCCTGACCGGCCAGCCCGCGGCGGGCGACAGGGCGATGCGCACCGAGTCGAAGGTCTCCCGGGCGGCCAGGGCCGCCTGGCTGTAGGCCCCGGTGAAATAGAGGGCCGCCAGCCCCGCCGCCGCCAGCGCCAGCACAAGGCGGCGCAGCCGCCGCAGCGCCCGCCGCCGGCGCACCTCCTGCAAACGGGTCACGTTGGACCCGGCGCGTCCTTCGCTCACGGCGGCGCCTCCTTTCAGGGGAAAGTCAGAGGCCCAGGGCCTCGGGGGGATAGTCCACCTGTTTCAAAAACAGCCCCTTCGCCGGCAGGGTGGGCCCGGCAAGGGCGCGGTCGCGCCCGGCAAGGATGGCGGGCACGGCGTCGGGGGCAAGGGCGCCTCGACCGGCCTCCACCAGGGTGCCCGCCAGGATGCGCACCATGTTGTAAAGGTAGCCGTCGGCGGTGACGGTGACGGTGACGAGGGGCCCCTGCCGCTGCACTTTGCAGGCGGTGATGGTGCGCACGGTGTCGCCCTTTGCCGCCACCGCGCTGCCCGCCGAGCAGAGGCTCAGAAAGTCGTGGGTGCCCACGAACTTTTCCGCCGCCGCGTCCATGGCCGAAACGTCCAGCGGGGCGCTGACGCGGTGGTGGTAGGCCGCCTCGAAGGGGCTTTCCACCGGGCTGTTCCAGATGCGGTAAACGTAGGTCTTCTGGTGGGCGGAATAGCGGGCGTGAAAGCCTTCCGGCACCTGCCGGGCCCCGTTCACCCGCACCGTGGCAGGCAGGTGGCGGTTGAGGGCCAGGGGCAGCTTTTCCAGCGGGATGGCCGTTTCGGCCCAAAAGTTCAGCGCGTAGTGCTCGGCGTGCACCCCCGCGTCGGTGCGCCCGCAGCCCTTCACGTCCGGCCGGGCGCCAAAGAGGGCCTCCAGGGCGTTCTGGAGGGTCTCGCAGACGGAAACGCCGTTCTTCTGCACCTGGAAGCCGCAGAAGTTCGTGCCGTCGAAGCTCAAATCCAGCAGGATGTTCATCTCACAAGACCCCCGGCATCAAAAAGCGGGTGGCCCAAAGCGCCGCGAAGGCCAGGGTGCACACCGCCAGCGCCTGCCAGTCCAGCGCGCCGAAGCGGAGGACTTTGAGCCGGGTGCGGCCCTCGCCGCCCCGGTAGCAGCGGCACTCCATGGCCATGGCCAGCTCGTCCGCCCGGCGGAAGGCCGAGATGAACAGCGGGATGAGGATGGGCACCATCGCCTTCACCCGGTCGGAGAGGGAGCCGCTGTCCAGCATGGCGCCCCGGGCCTTCTGGGCGTTCATGATCTTGTCGGTCTCCTCGATGAGGGTGGGGATGAACCGCAGGGCGATGGTCATCATCATGGCCAGTTCGTGCACCGGCATGTGCAGCTTTGCAAAGGGGCGCAGCAGCCGCTCGATGGCGTCGGTGAGGACGATGGGGCTGGTGGTGTAGGTGAGCAGGCTGGTGCCCGCGATGAGGGCCACGATGCGCACCGCCATGAAGATGGCGTAGGCCACGCCCTCCTTATAAATGCGGAAGACCCAGAAGGAGACCAGCGGTTCCCCTTCGCCCCCCATGAAAAAGAGGTTGAGCACCGCCGTGAACACCACGATGGGCATGATGGGCTTGAGGCTTTTCAGGATGAGCTTCAGGGGGATGCGGGCCATGAGATACAACCCCGCCAGCAGCAGGATGCTCAGCGCCAGGCCCAGGAAGTTGGTGACCGTGAACAGGATGACGATGTAGGCGATGACCAGCAGGATTTTCAGCCGGGGGTCGCAGCGGTGCACCGGGGAGTTGCCGGGGAAGTGCTGGCCGATGGTGATGTCTTTCAGCACGGCGCCTCACCTCCCCCGTTCTTTTTCGCCAGTGCGGCCTGGATGGTCTTGACCGCGTAGGGCACGGTGTACACGTCCTGGGGCAGGTCCAGCCCCAGGGCCCGCAGCCGCAGGAACACCTTGGTCACCTGGGGCACCGAGAGGCCCAGCTCCAGCAGCTCGTCCGCCCGGGCAAAGACCTTCTCCACCGTGTCGTACATGGCGATGCGGCGCTGGTCCATCACCAGCACCTTGTCGGCGTATTTGGCGATGTCCTCCATGGAGTGGCTCACCAGGATGACGGTGGTGCCGGTCTCCTTGTGGAAGCGCTTGACCTGGGAGAGGATCGTCTCCCGCCCTTCCGGGTCCAGGCCCGCGGCGGGCTCGTCCAGCACCAGGATCTTCGGCTCCATGGCCATCACGCCGGCGATGGCCACCCGGCGCTTCTGCCCGCCGGAAAGCTCAAAGGGGCTGCGCTGGAGATATTCGTCCTTAAGGCCCACGAACCGGGCGGCGCTCTTCACCCGTCGGTCGATCTCGGCCTCGTCCAGGCCCATGTTTTTGGGGCCGAAGGCAATGTCTTTATACACCGTCTCCTCGAACAGCTGGTACTCGGGATACTGGAACACCAGCCCCACCATGAAGCGGAACTTGCGGATGTCCGCCGGTTTTGCCCAGATGTCCTGCCCGTCCACCAGCACCTGGCCCTCGGTGGGCTTCAAAATGCCGTTGAAATGGGTGATGAGGGTGCTCTTGCCCGACCCCGTGGAGCCGATGATGCCCACGAAGCCGCCCTCTTCCACGGCAAAGTCCACCTTTTCCAGCGCCACGGTGGCGTCGGGCATGCCGGCGTTGTAGATGTGGGTCAAGCCCTTTATTTCAATGATGGCTGCCATAGGCCGCCTTTCCCTCCCTCTTGCGGGGCCTTCGCCCCGAAACCGCCGCGTTCACTTTAAAAGTTCATAGAGCGCGGCGGCGCATTCTTCCTCGTTGATGATGTCGGTGGCGATGTCCACCCCGGCCTCGGCCAGCCGGCAGCACAGTTCGGTGACCTGGGGCACGTCCAGCCGCAGGCTGTGCAGCCGGTCCACCTGGCTGAACACCTGGCGGGGGGCGCCCTCCATCACCACCCTGCCCTCGCTCATCACCACCACCCGGTCCGCCTGGGCGGCCTCGTCCATGTAGTGGGTGATGGACACCACGGTGATGCCAAAGTCACGGTTGAGGTGACGGATGGTCTCCATCACCTTTTCCCGGCCCCGGGGGTCCAGCATGGCGGTGGATTCATCCAGCACCAGGCAGTCGGGCCGCATGGCGATGACGCCGGCAATGGCCACCCGCTGCTTCTGGCCGCCCGACAGCTTGTGGGGCGCTTTTTCCCGGTGCTTGTAGATGCCCGCCATCTTCATGGCGTCGTCGATGCGCGCGCGGATCTCGGCGGGGGGCACGCCCAGGTTCTCCAGGGCGAAGGCCACGTCCTCCTCCACCACGGTGGCGACGATCTGGTTGTCCGGGTTCTGGAACACCATGCCCACCTTCTGGCGGATGTCGTAAAGATGTTCCTCGTCGGCGGTGTTCATGCCCTCCACCAGAACGGTGCCGGCCTCGGGCAGCAGGATGGCGTTGAAGTGCTTTGCCAGGGTGCTTTTGCCGCAGCCGTTGGCCCCCAGCACCGCCACGAACTCGCCCTTGTCCACCGACAAAGAGGCTCCGTCCACGGCCCAGGGGCTTTCCGGCGTGTAGCGGAAGCGGATGCCCTCGGCGTTTATCATGTGTTCCATGTTCATTCCTCCCCCGTCTGCGCTTCCTGCGCCAAGGGTTTGAGAACGATGGGCGCGTTCATCGAGCTCTTTTTCTCCCCCGCCTGCACGCCGTCTGCCAGCCAGAAGGCGGTGGCGCCGCAGGGCACCACGCCGCCGGTGCTCGACACCGGCAGGCCGATCTCGTCACAGGCTGTCGTGCCGCCCTTTTCCGGGCACAGAAGGGTCTTTAAGATGTACTCCATCACCGCCGGCGACAGGCCGGTGGTGTAGCTGTTCACCGCCATGAACAGGGGCTCGCCGCTGAGCACCCGGGCGCACTGGGCGATGAGGTCATAAATGCAGTTTTCCAGCTTCCACACCTCGCCCCCGGGGCCCCGGCCGTAGCTGGGCGGGTCCATGATGATGGCGTCATAGCGGCTGCCGCGGCGGGCCTCCCGGGCCACGAACTTGGTGCAGTCGTCCACGATCCAGCGGATGGGCCGGTCTGCCAGGCGGCTTTCGGCGGCGTTCTCCCGCGCCCAGGCCACGATGCCCTTGGAGGCGTCCACGTGGCAGACGCTGGCCCCCGCGGCGGCGCAGGCCAGGGTGGCCCCGCCGGTGTAGCCGAAGAGGTTCAGCACCCGGATGGGCCGGCCGGCGGCGGCGATGGCCTTTTGGTAGAAAGCCCAGTTCACCGCCTGCTCGGGGAACACGCCGGTGTGCTTGAAGCCGGTGGGGCTGACCACCAGCCGCAGGCCCTGCCAGCCGATCTGCCATTTTTCGGGCAGGCGGCGGCGGTATTCCCACCGGCCGCCGCCCTTGTCGCTGCGGTGATAGACCGCGTCCGCTTTGGCCCACAGGGGGCTGGTGCGCTCATTTCTCCACACCACCTGCGGGTCCGGGCGGACCAGCAGCGCGTCGCCCCACCGCTCCAGCCGGCTGCCGCCGGTGGCGTCGATGAGTTCATAATCCTGCCAGGCTCTGGCGGCTCGCATAGGCGCTTCTCCTTTTCCTCTGCCATGGCCCCGGGGCCATGGATTCTATATTGTACCCTGAAATTGTGAATATTTCTTGTTGGTTTGCGCGGCGCGGTCAGAACATGCTCTGCTGGCCGCTGTCCTCCGCAAAGGCGGGGGCGCGCAGCCCCAGATGCTCGTAGGCCAGCCGGGTGACGCACCGGCCCCGGGGGGTGCGGGTGAGGAAGCCCATCTGCATGAGATAAGGCTCGCACACGTCCTCCAGCGTCACCGCCTCTTCGCCCAGGGCGGCGGCCAGGGTGTCCAGGCCCACCGGCCCGCCGCCGTACAGTTCGATGATGGCCCGCAAGAGGCTGCGGTCCAGCTCGTCCAGGCCCAGGGCGTCGATGTCCATGCGCTTTAAGGCCAGCCGGGCGGCGTCGCCGTCCACCGTGCCGTCCCCCAGCACCACCGCGAAGTCCCGCACCCGCTTGAGCAGGCGGTTGGCCACGCGGGGGGTGCCCCGGCTGCACTTTGCCAGTTCGAGAGCCCCCTCCTCGGTGCAGGGCTGGCCCAGGATGCCGGCGCTGCGCCGGATGATGCGGGCCAGCTCGTCGGGGCTGTAAAGCTCCAGCTTCAGCAGCACGCCGAAGCGGTCGCGCAGCGGGCCGGTGAGCTGGCCGGCCCGGGTGGTGGCGCCGATGAGGGTGAACCGGGGCAGGTTGATGCGGATGGACTGGGCGCTGGGGCCCTTGCCGATCATGATGTCCAGGGCATAGTCTTCCAGCGCGGGGTAGAGCACCTCCTCCACCTGGCGGGAGAGGCGGTGGATCTCGTCGATGAAAAGCACGTCCCCTTCCTGGAGGTTGGTGAGCAGGGCGGCCAGGTCGCCGGGCTTTTCGATGGCCGGGCCGCTGGTGATGCGGATCTGCACCCCCATCTCCTGGGCCACGATGCCCGCCAGGGTGGTCTTGCCCAGGCCCGGGGGGCCGTAGAGCAGGATGTGGTCCATGGGCTCGCCCCGGCGCTTGGCGGCTTCCAGATAGACGCGCAGGTTCTCCTTGACCTTCTCCTGGCCCACATACTCTTCCAGCGTGCGGGGGCGGAGGTTCAGCTCCTCGCTTTCGCCCCGGTTCACCTCGGGGCTGACCAGCCGGTCGTTTCGGTCGAAATCTTCCACGGTTTACCTCCTTGCCATGCCGCGCAGCGCCAGTTTGATAAGTTCTTCCACCGGCAGGGCGTCGTCCAGCTTGGCCAGCGCCGCCGCCGCTTCGCCGGCGGTGTAGCCCAGGCTGGTGAGGGCCGCCGCCGCCTGGGCAAGGTTGCTGCCCGCCGCGGGGGCCGCGGGGCCCAGGTCGGAGAGGGAAAGCCCCTCCGCCAGGCCCCTGCCCACCTTGTCTTTCAGTTCCAGCGTGATGCGCTGGGCCAGCTTCGGGCCCACGCCGCTGGCGGCGGTGAAGGCCTTGTGGTCCCCCGCCGAGGCGGCCAGCGCGATGCGCTGGGGGCTGAGCACGCTCAGGATGGCCAGCCCCACCTTGGGGCCCACGCCGCTCACGGCGGTGAGCATCTTGAAGCAGGCCTGCTGTTCTTCGTCGGCAAAGCCGAACAGGGAGACGTCGTTCTCGGTGACGTTCATGCAGGTGTAGAGCACGGCCTCCTGGCCCACGGCGGGCAGCGCCCCCGCCACGCTGGCGGGCACCTGCACCTGATAGCCCACCCCGGCGCAGCGGATGACCACCTGGTCCAGGCTTTTTTTCAAAATCGTTCCGGAAAGGCAATAGATCACGGCGAAACGCCTCCTTTGTCAGCGCAAGGGCATGTTCTGCAGCCGGCTGCGGCTGCAATGGCAGTGGGCGATGGCCATGGCCAGCGCGTCGGCGGTGTCGTCGGGCCGGGGGACCTTTTCCAGGCGCAGCAGCACCCTTGTCATCTCCTGCACCTGCTTTTTCACCGCCTTGCCGTAGCCGGTGACCGCCTGCTTGACCTGCATGGGCGTGTATTCGAACACCGGCACGGCGCACTGGGCGGCGGCCAGCAGGATGACCCCCCTCGCCTCGGCCACGCCGATGACGGTGGTCTGGTTGTGCTGGTAGAACAGCTGCTCGATGCTCAGCGCCTCGGGGGCATAGTCCCGCATCACCCGCGCGACCCCCTCGTGCACCGCCGAAAGGCGCTGCTCGAAGGGCATGTCCGCCGGGGTGGTCACCGCCCCGAAGCCCACCGGCGTGAACCGGTTGCCGATGTATTCCACGACCCCCCAGCCCACGATGGCGTAGCCGGGGTCGATGCCCAAAACACGCATAAGCTCTTCCCTCTTTGGCCCTGCGGCCACACTTCCCCACAATATCCGGTATAGTATACCACAAAACCAAGCCAAGAGCAAACGCCGGCCGCGAAAAGAAGGCCCGGCGGCCCTTGCGCAGGATGCGCAGGGGCCGCCGGGCCGGTGTGTTCACTTTTTTCCAGCGTTCATTCAAACACCGCAACCCAGTAGTGGCAGCCGTCGCCATCGTACATGTGGGCGATGGCGCCCCGGGTGTAGCTGGTGCTGATCATGTTCTGGTAGTGCCCGGAGCTGGCCTGCCAGGCGGCAATGACCGTGGCCGCGTCGGCGTAGCCCACGGCGATGTTCTCGCCGGTGGTCTGGGCGCCGTTGTGGCTGAAGTCCACCGCGATGTCCTCGCAGCGGCTCTGGGCGATGGAAGCCAGGCTGTCGTCCCAGGCAAGGGCCGCCGCGCCCACCGCCGCCCGCAGCTGGTTCTGCAGGTCAAAGGCGGTGGTGTCCACATCCACATAGAACCAGCCGTGGGTGCCCCAGCCCTCGGGGGCGTCCTCGGTGGGGGCGGCGACGCTGCCGCCGCCGGAAGAGCCGCTGCCGCCCGCCGGAGCAGAGGAGCCGGAGGAACCGGAGGAGCCGCTGCCCGAGGATCTGGCGGCCTCCTTGCAGGTGAGGGTCACGCTGCCCGCCACTTCGTAGGCCGTTTCGGCGGTGATGGTCGCCTCGCCGGCGCTCACCGCGGTCACGGTGCCGGCCTCGTCCACAGTGGCCACGCCCTCGTCGCTGGAGGACCAGGTCAGGGTGGCGGCGTCCACCGCCGCGCCGGTCTCGTCGGCGGCGGTGACGGTGGTAGTGCCGCCCACGGTCACTTCGGTCTTATCCGCCGTGAGGGTCAGCTCCTTGGGGCCGCTCCACACGGTGATCATCGCCTTGGCGCGGGCGCCGTCCGGCGCCAAGATCAGCAGGCTGGTGTGCCCCTCCTTCACCGGGGTCACATTGCCGGCCTCGTCCACGGTGGCGATGGCTTCATCGCCGGTCTTGTAGGTCAGCTGGCCCGCCAGCTCAGCGGGCTCCACGGCCACCACGGCCTGGGCCGCGCCGTCCGTCAGATGAAGGCGCATCTCCTCCACCGTCAGGCTCTCGGTGGCGACGTTCACCACCACCGTCTGGGTGGCGCTCATTTCGCCCACCGCCGCGGTGACGGTGGTCTCGCCCGCCGCCACGCCGGTGACCACGCCGCTCTCGTCCACGGTGGCCACCGCCTCGTCGGCGCTGGTGTAGGCCACCGCCGGGCCTTCGGCGGGCGCTTCGCCGTCCCAGGTATAAACGGGTTCCAGGGCGGCGGTGCCGCCCACCGTCAGCTTCAGTTCTTCCTGCGGCAGGCTGACGCCCGTCAGCTTCGCGCCGCAGGCGGTCAGGGCCAGCATCAGCGCCGCCGCCAGCCCCCAAGCGATCCGTTTGCTTTTTTTCATGCTGCTTCCTCCTGTTTTTCGCACATTCGCGCAAAAAGGCCGGGGATGGCATACGCACGATGCCATCCACGGCTCAACAGCTGCCCCGCGCCCGGGGGCGCGGGATCATTTGTGCTTATATTATATCATTTTCCAGCGGCTGCCGCAAGTTCTGCGGGAAAAACCCGGCCCGCCGAAACGGCGGGCCGGGCGCGGAACAAAGCAATCATTTGACGGTGACGATGTCGGCGTTGGCAAGGCACTCGTCGGTGAGCTCCTGGCCGATGCCGGGGCGCTCAGGCACCTCAAAGTAGCCGTCCTTGGCCACATAGTCGTATTTGCACAGCCGGATGTTGTCTTCGATGAGGGCGGAGGCATGCAGCTCGTGGATAACGAAGTTGGGGATGACCGCCTCCAGCTGCAGGGCCGCGGCAGCAGAGATGGGGCCGCCGCAGCAGTGCACCTGCACGCCGATGTCGTAGACATGGGCCATGTCGCAGATCTTCTTGCCTTCGGTCAGGCCGCCGGTGTTGCACAGGTCGGGCTGGATGATGCCGATGGAATGGTCCTCGAAGAACTGACGGTAGCCCCAGCGGGTATAGACGCGCTCGCCGGTGGCAACGGGGATCTCGATCTTGCTGCTGATCTCCCGGAACAGGTTGGGATTCAGCGGCTGGGTGGGCTCCTCGTAGTAGAAGCAGTTGAGCTTCTGCAGTTCGCGGCCCAGCTGCACCGAAGTGGTGGCGTCGGTCAGTGCGTGCAGCTCAATGATGATGTCCACATCCGGGCCCACCTCGCGCATAGCGGCCACACGGTCCACCGCCAGCTGCAGCTGGTCGCGCTGCAGGATGCCGCGGCTGCTGCGGCCCATCCACACGCCGTTGGCGTCGAAGCCTACCGGGTCCACTTTGATGCAGTCAAAGCCGTCGGCCATGGCCTTGCGCATCGCCTCGGCGTATTCCTCCGGCTTGGCCAGCGAGTGGCTCACCTTGCCCCAATCGAACTGCAGCTGGCTGGCATAGGCGCGCAGCTTGCTGTTTGTCTTGCCGCCCAGCAGCTTATAAACCGGGGCGTTCAGCGCCTTGCCCTTGATGTCCCACAGGGCGATATCGATGCCGGAGATGCCGGCCATGATGACGCCGCCGTTGCCCATGCCCCAGAAGGTCAGCCGGTGCAGGCGGTTCCAGATGTCCTCGTTGTTCATCGGGTCCAGGCCGATGATGCACTTGGCAAAGTCCACGCCCATGCCGAAGCCCGCGCTCTGAGCGTTGCCGTAGGCCACGCCGATCTCGCCGTAGCCGCTGATGCCTTCATCGGTGTTGATGCGCACGAATACGGGATGCCAGGGCACGTTGCCCACGGCCACCTCCGCCGCAACGGACGGGGTCTTGAACGCCTTGATGATGTCTACGCTTGTGATCTTCATGGAAAATTCCCTCCTTTTATGCAAACACGGTCAGGTTCAGAATGCAGATGGCGACCATGGCGGTGACGCCCATCATCACCGAGGTCAGGGTGATCAGGCGGTAGCTCTGATTGAGCTTGAGGTTGCCCAGCTTGGTGACGCACCAGAAGTAGGAAGAATTGGTGTGGCAGAAAGACAGGGACCCGGCGGCGGTGGCCAGGGTGGCGATGACGGGATGCAGCCCCAGCGCGGGGAGCATGGGGGCCAGGATGCCGCCCACGGTGGTCAGCGCCACGGTGGCGGAACCCTGCGCCAGGTTGATGAGCGCGGCCATCAGGTAAGGAACGAAGACCGCGGGCAGGCCCACCTGCAGCACCAGGCCGGTGAGGATGGAGCCGATGTCGGTGGCCTGCAGAACCGCGGCAAAGCCGCCGGCAGCAGCGGTGATGCACATGATCTCCGCAGCGCCTTCCAGGGATTTTGCCACCCAGCCGCTGGTGACGGTCTCGTTCAGTTTGGTGGGCAGCAAGAAGCAGATCAGGGTGCCGATCAGCAGCGCCACCCAGGGCGTGCCGATGAAGTCCAGCACCCGCTGGGCGATGTTGCCCTCGGCGTCGCCGAAGAAGGATTTCAGAATGATGATGAGGATGGGCAGCGCCACGGGGACGAAGGACATAAAGGTGGACGGGGCGTGCTCCACCACCTTTTCAAACTCCTGCTCCTGCTTGGCGTCCAGCTCGCTGACCGGCGCCACGTCGGGGAAGGCGCCCTTTACAAAGCGGGAGTTTGCCCAGATGGAGCAGACGATCACCACCGGAATGGAAACGATCAGGCCATAGAGCATAACTTCGCCGATCTCTGCGCCGTACAGGCCCGCCGCCGCAACAGGGCCGGGCGTGGGCGGCACAAAGGAGTGGGTGCACAGAAGGCCCGCCATCAGCGCCACCACCAGAGAGGCATAGGAGATCTTGCCCCGGCGGGAAAGGCCCTTGATGATGGGGTTCAGAATGACAAAGCCGGAATCACAGAACACGGGGATGGAGACGAACGCACCGGTGGCCGCGGTGGCGTAGGTGGCGCGCTTGATGCCGATCAGCTTGAGGATGGCGTCCGCGATCTTCTGCGCGCCGCCGGTGTATTCCAGGAAGGAGCCCACCACAACGCCGCAGGCGATGACCACACCGATGCTGGTCATCGTGTTGCCGAAACCTCCTACGATCAGCCCCGGCAGCTCGGTGGCGGGGATCCCGGCGCACAGGCCGAAGAATACCGCCATCAGCAGCAGCGTCAGAAAGGCGTGGATCTTGAGCTTTGAGATCATAACGATCAGCAGCACGATCGTTATGACGAACCAGAACAATAGCATGACGAAACCTCCTTTTTGCACGATTTCACGGGTAATTGAGCGAATGGCCGACCAGTTCATCAGGTTACTTGTTCGCCTGATTTATGCTCATATTATCCAACGAACGAAAAGATTCGTCAATATGTTTTTGACATTTCAGCCAATTTTCGTCCAATGGCAATACACAAGCCGAAAAAGTTTGTGCAATATGAACGGTATTTGTTATAATAAAAACAGGGCGCAGCCCCGGCCCTGCGGCGGTTTACGCCGCACCGGGTCAAAACATCGCCGTGCGAAGCGCGGCGGATGGAGGATGGAACCGGATGCCGCAGATCAAAAAAGTGGAAAAAGTGACCGCCGGCGAGCAGGTGTATGAAAACCTGCGGGAAAACATTGTTGCCGGGCACTGGAAGGCGGGGGAAAAGCTGCCACCGGAGACGGAATTGGCCTCGCTGTATGGAGTGAACCGGTTGACGGTGCGCATGGCGCTGCAGCGCCTGAACGCCCTCGGCCTGGTGGAGACCCGGGTGGGCGACGGTACCTATGTGAAAGAGTTTGAATTTTCCGACTTCATCAACGCTGTGCAGGACCTTTACAGCGAGCCTCGGCTGATGGAGAACATCTGTGAATTCCGCAAGCTCATCGAGGTGGAGTGCGCCCGGCTGGCCATCCATCGGGCGACGCCGGAGGAATTTGAAGAACTGGACCGCATATGCACCGCCTATGAGGCGCTGAAGATCCGAACCACCCATCCGGTGGACGAGGAAAAGCTGCGAGAGATGACCCGCCACGACATCGCCTTCCACGAGCAAATCTGGCTGATGAGCCACAATACGCTGTACAGCTACTGCTTCGCCATGGCCAAACGCACGCTGGAGGAATATGTTTTCCTGACCCTCAAACGGCGCGTCACCGGCTGGGCAGAGAAGGGCGTGACCGTGATGGAGGGCGACTTCCGTCACCGGGCCATCCTGGAGGCCATGCGCCGCCAGGACTTTGCCGAGTGCAAAGTCCTCTATGACGATATGATCGACTTCAACGTGGAGCTGTAAGTTCCGCCAAAGCAGCAAAAACCGGCGTTTTTCGTGGGCTTTCGAGCCTTTTGGAAAACGCCGGCATTCTTTCGCCGTGCCGCTTATCCGCAGCAAAAAGCCGGGGATGATTTTCATCCCCGGCTTTTATGGTGGGCGGTGAGGAACTCGAATCCCCGACCCTCTGCACGTCAAGCAGATAGTCATTATAGTCTCCGAATTACCCGTATCTCAAATGAAATTCAGCTTGCATCCACTTTTTTTCAAAGTGCGCAACAAAAAAGAACGCTCCCGTCACCCATTGAGGATGTCCGGCGGCGTTCTTGTGTTGACTTTTTCTCTAAATCCTGTATAATGGATTTAGAAAAGCTCTCACAAGTCAGTCGCTGGGCCCTAACCAACGAGTGGCGCATGGTCGTTTCCGGCGGGTAACCGTGAAACGACCTGTGGGGGTTTTCTTTTGTCTTAATTTATTATACCATGGATTGCCACATTTTGCAATAGCGGTTTTCGGTTGCGCTGCCCCGAAAAGTAACGACCATAGATCTCACTTCTTCGCAACGAGAAAGGGGTGAGATTTATGGACATCGACAAGTTGCTGGCATTGTTTGCCGCGGCAATCAGCCTGATCCAGCTTGTTCGGCTGGCCTAAATCAAAAAAAGCAGGTACGACCGACGGTCGTACCTGCTTTTTGGCCTGGTTATGCGGTTTTTGGGGTGCGACCGCCGGTCGTACCTATCACGGTTCCACCACTGGCTGGTGCTGCACGGGGAACGGCGCTTTGGTGATCACCGCCACCTGCTCTGCCCATTCCACAAGCGCGTTCACCGCGCCGCGGGTGACTTCGGTGTTTTCCTCAACAGCACAGAGCCGGTCCTTCACCTCGACCAGCTCGTGTTCAACGCGCCCCAGCCGGGCGTCCATATTGTCCAGCCGGGCGTCCATATTGTCCAGCCGGGTATCCATATTGTCCAGCCGGGTATCCATATTGTCCAGCCGGGCATCCATATTGTCCAGCCGGGCGTCAATTTTATCCATCCGGGCCATCATACGCCCTTCGCTGGCAGTGACAGCGGAAGTGATCAGCCCGGAAATCGCCTGTAGATCTTCGTTGGTCAGCATTGTGCATTCCTCCTGTCGGTTTATTTAGTATAGCACGCCAGGATGCAAATTACCATTGTTGGTTTTAACAAAGTTGCAGCCTTCTGTTTTGCAGGCGTTTCTGTCGTCGGTCGTACCTCGCTTTTGGCTTTGTTATGCGGTTTTTCAGGTACGACCGTCGGTCGTACCCTGTCATGGTTCCAGGCTGTGTGCCTGCTCTTGCAACATCTGCGGAATGAGCGTCTGCCGGTAGCCCGCCATCACAAACTGCTGCACATACGGCACATCGACCTTCATCTCTGTTCGGCGGCAGCACTCTTCGATCAGTTCCGGCGTTATCATCGGCAACGGGCGGTGCGCTGCATATTCACTGAGGGCATGTTCTGTACGCTCCAGGTCGTTCAGTTCCCTGCCAAGCAGATCCGGCATTCTTTGCTGCGGTTTATAGCCATCGTAAAGCAGAGATATGTTGTTGTCGAAATTCGGCGCAAGTGATAGTATTTCCCCGGTGTCGACGTCCCGCAGCACACCGTAGTTCTCCGTGTGGCGGTCGGCATTGAGGCAAAATGCGTCCATCATCAGCAGTTGCAGATAATCGTCAGCCATTACAGGAGATATTTCCTTGAAGATACGGTAATTCAGTCCGTAATCTTCCTCTTCTCCAACAAGAGAGAAAGCCGGCTCGAAATTCGCCTTGCCGGCAGTGAAGTCAAGTGTGCGAATGAAAGGCCCCGCTTTTTCGTAGCGGGCAGTGGGAAAACCAAGCGCCTTGCACAGTTCATAAACAAACAGCTCTGAAAACATCTCGTTCTCATTGCATTGCTTATACATCCACCAGCAGCCGTCTTCCAAGCGCCAGCATTTTTCAAAGCTGCCAATGTTGGTCAGTTCCGGGGTGCGGCTGGGCGGGCGGCTAAATGCAGAGAGATCTCCTTGCAGCGCGAGAGTGTCAAAATAATTTTCCCGAAACCGCACTTTATCCCAAGTTAAATCGCTGCCCGCCGGCCGTACCCAGTAGGTATCCGTGATCGTGGCCGCCTGCATGGCCAGTGCCGTTGAGGCGTCGTCTTTCTCCGAGAGCCTCAACACTTTTTTCAGCAGCCGCGAGTGCGTTCTGTGACGATCAATCGCTCTGTGAGCCAGCCATTCCTCCAGATTCCCCGTCCGACGCAGATACAGTGGCATCAGCTCCTCCCGAAGTGGATACAGCTGCCGCCCCTCGATCCTTGCAATCTCCACGTCACGGCTCATCAGTGTTGCCCGCATCGTTTGTTCCATGGACATTCGCCTCCTTTCCTGTTGAGGTGCGACCGTCGGTCGCACCTTAATTTTGGCTTTATTGCACGCTTTTCAGACACGGCCAAAAGTGAGAGTTGCCCATGCGATACACATTATCCGTGCTTTTAGTATATCACAGTTGTCCTTACCCGTACAAACAAAAAACGGGCCGACAAAAAGGTATAGCTATCCCCTACCTCTCTTTTAGCCTTATGTTTATCTTCTTTTTGTAGCGTAGTGGGTGGGTATGGGTATGTTATTCAAAAAATGAACCACTGCCCTCTTGACACGATGCAAAACGGATGTTAAGCTAAAAGTGTTAGATGGGCTATCTAACTGTTTTGTGCGGGCGTCTGGTTTTTGCTCAACCAGGCGCTCTTCTTTTGTGTCCTGGATCAAATACAAATTGTGCTTGCCCGCCCATTTGGCCATTTTTTTCAGCAAACCAGAGGCTTGCAGGCAGCGGATCGCCCGCAGCAGTGTGTTTTTGCACAGACCCAGCAAAGACGACAATTGAAAAAGCGAAGGAAACGCTTTGCGGTTCCGCCCGCGAAAGCGCAGCATCGCCGCATAGACGCTAAAACTGCTCGCCGGCAGTTGCAGGACCTGCTCCGACAGGTTGAGGGCGAACCAACGCCCGCCCACGGGCAGAGCGATCGTATACTTGTTTGCGGCGTATGTACCGTCCTCTTTGTAGACGTGTTCACGGCGCACCAACCCCATCGATTCCAAATGTTTGATTGCAGCGCAGACTGTGCCGGCTGCCACATCACACTTCCGAGCGATCACACAGGTGCGCATTGTGGTTTTGTTCTCATGGTCGGCCGCGCTCATAAGCACACACAGCACTTTTAGTGCATTGGGCGGCAGCTGCATTTCCAGCAGCGCATTCGGCAATTTCAAAAACATATTCATTCTCCTAAGTCCTAAAGTTAGACCCGCTGCCGGTCAAGCCGGCAGCGGGTCCTCGTTTTCTTCGATGTCAAACATGCCTGGTGTCAAATCATACGACAGCGCACCTGCACGGGCGGAAAGCAGGTCGGCGTCCGCCACCTGCACCTCACGATATTCCAGGTCGGGCCGCTGCGGCTCCGGCGCGTCTTCCAGATACGTCCAGTAACCAGGCGGCGTCACCTTCAACGGGTAGGCCGTGCCCCGGATCACAATAAATTCGCCCACCGGCATGGCGATCAAATCGCTGGGCGACATCAGTGGCCGGCCGACAAGCGACTTCGTGCTGCTCGTCTTGCCCTGCTGGATGCTGCTGGAGCCTGTCAGGATCGTTTCATTGCCCAGGATCTTGCTGATGGTCTCGGCAGTGGAGAGCGCCGCAGGCGCAACAAAAGAAGTAATGATCGTTTGATTCGTCCCTCGGATGATCTCGCTTTTTGTCTTGCTGTAATGCTTTTGCAGCTGGGCAAAGTCCTGGAGCGCGATCATAAGCCGGCCGCCGCGGCTTCGCATGGCGGCGCTGAGGGCGTCATAATCCGGGATGGGTGGCTGTTGGCCAAACTCGTCCAGAAGCAGCAGCACCTTTCGCGGCAAAACACCGCCATATTCTGTTTCCGCGATTTCGATCAAATCGTTCATCAGGTTCCGCACGATCAGGCTGCTGATGAAGTGCCTGGTCGTATTCTCATCCGGGCTGATGAGAAAAAGAGCGGAAGGCTGTGAGATGAACGTCTTGGCGTCAAAATCGCTGTCGTGGGCAATCAGGACCTGTTCCAACTCGGCATCGATGAATTTGACCAGCTTGCCAAGCGCGGAAGAAAACACGTTCATGGACGTGCGCATATCGGCGCTTGTCGCCGGACCAGTGTAATATCGGATCCGTGGATCGTTGATTTTCTCCAGCAGCGCCTCCATCTTGGTTTTTTGCGGCTGGCCAAATCCGCCGGAGCCTTGTATCTGTCCATTCATTTCCAAAATGAGATTGAAAACGCTGATGATATGGCGCTGCGGCGCAGGAGCATATTCACTGACCAGCAGTATGACGCCAGTAATCAGGCCACGGGCAGTCTCGTTAAAATAATCGCTGCTTTCCGATTTTACTTCTGCGCTGTCGCTGTCAATCAGCAGGCTTGCCGCCACCTTTGCATATCGCTCAGCACGGCCATACGCTCGGGCCTTTGACAGCTTATCGGTTGCTGCCCGGTACTCGTCGATAGCGGCATTCACATTGGCGATGAAGTTGTACCGGCTTGATTTGCTTATGTTGCGCAAATCGAGAGCCGGCGTCCGATAACCCGCTGCTTGCAGCTGCGCTGCGTTCCGGCGGTACAGTTCCCCTTTGCAGTCCAGTATCACCATGCTGGCCCCGTGGCCGCCTGTATTCTTATTGACAGCCAGATTGTAACGAACCGTCGGTATTATTATGCGGGTCGTTTTGCCGCTGCCCGGTGGCGCTACAAGCATTACGTTATGCTCGCTTGTATCCACACGCCAATGCCCGGCAGAGAAATCGATCACAAAACCTGGTTCTGTTTCTCGTCCTGACGGTACAGAAAGAAAAATACTGTTTTTTTCTGTATCGTTCATCCACCGGCTCTTACCGTGCTGCCCATGGCCGGCCGCAACATCCTTTACGTCGATTGGTTTTTGATAGATCCAAGACCAAATCAAAAATGCGACGCCAGCAACCAGCAAAGCTGCTCCCAATGCTGCAACGCGATACTGAGGCGGCACTGCAATCACCGCAGCTATTCCGACTGCGACAACAAAGAGAAAAAGCAGGTTTTTTCGTCTTCTCAATCATCATCACTACCTTTCAGATTTTTGAACAGCCGAGGCTGCATCCCCACCCCCTTTACAGATCTTTCAGAAAATTTGATTGGATCTGCTCCATTCTTGCTGGTTCAGGCCGAACAGTCCTCTGCTGTTCTGTTGCATAAGCTCGCTGTTCATCAATACGCTCTACCGCATGGCGAAACTGCTGCCCCATCCTGGTCAGGCTTTTTCCCAGGTCGAAGTCCTTACACATGGTCGCCCGGCTGAGATAATCTACCAGGTATTTCTGGTCCTGCTGAGAAACAGAAAAGCCGTAATGCTTTAGCAGCATCACGGCCATTCCCTGGGCTTCAAATTCTTTTACCTCTTTGGGCAGTTCGGGTGCAGAGGTACAGTGCAGCAGCGCATGCGAATACTCATGTAATATTGTCGATGCGGCGACCGTGTCTTTTGCCAGGTTGTTTATGTGGATGGAATTTTCGACTTTATCATAATACCCATCAAGAGATATGGAGATGAGCGGTTCCTTTGTCACGCTTATTCCTTCCAGGACCGCTACACGTTCCACCGCCTTATACAGAAGATCGTGGTCCACAGATGCGGTTCCCTTATCGTATACCTTGGGGTAGTCTTCAACCGGGCAGTTCGTTTGGGCTATGTCGTAGACGGGATACGGCACGAATGTCGTTCGCCGCACCACTTCCAGCTCATTGGCGGCGATTTGATACTGTTCCTGTGCAGTTGCAGCAGACAACGGCACAAATTTCCCCTCACGGTTGATATACTCTTTTTCGATGGGACGAAAGATCTGCAATCCTCGCCGCTGTTGTTCCGGCAAAATCTTATAGCCCTTCTCCTGCCAACCAGCTTTGCTTGCCACAAAGGTTGCATATCTATTTTGCAGATAGATCAGCATCCTGTTACGCTGGGAAAACGTATAGAATCGGGAGGAAAAATCAAGATACTCTTGCAGCATCTCAGGATCCTCCCGGAACTTCTCATACATGTCCACGATACCCTGGTCAAAATCCGGCATTGGCTCCACCGGCTGGTCGGCATGTATCACCTTGGGCGGATGATCTTTGCCATATTCCTCTTTTGTTTGTACGAGCTCTCGCAGTTCACTATCGGACAGATGAACAGGCTGTCTGATCCATGGCCATGCAGCGGACATTGTTACTTCCGTGCTGAGATCCGCAGTCAAACTTTTAAGGTTTTTGATTTTCCGCAGTAACACACTTGCTGCGGAGGGCGTATCGCCCACATCAATGGGTATTGCCTTGATATTCTGTGCATCGTCTACTTCGATTACCAGAAAGCGACGGCCCACATCGTCGATTTTCACCGCAGAGTAAATCAGGTCTCCAACGCTGATACTTCTCATATACGTCTTCCCCTCCTTCGATTTTCTGCCAATTCTACCAAAATAATAGCCCGAGCCGACGAGCTTGGCCGCCAGGTGGGAGAATGGTATCCCTCTGGCCGCCAGCATTGCTCTGGCGCGGGTTCGATTGGCATAAACAATATCCTCTGGCCGCAACCGTTCGATCCAATCGACGAGCTGCTCCAGAGGATAGATTGACAGGATAAAATTTGCTTGCTGAATTCGAGAACTGATTACTGCCTTTCCGTGGGGATCCACAATAACAGCCACCGGATTGTTCTGCACATACTTATCGACCAAAAAAGCATAGGCTCCATGGTGGCCTGCAAACGCGAGGGTCGGATCGTTCAAATCTTCTGGCAGGGCAGCAATGACTTCCACCGGGACCCCATGCCGTGATGGGTGCTGAGGGTCTGGCTCGCTGGTAATGTTCCGCAGATGTTTCATTGTGATGAGCAGCGGCCACTTTTCAAACCCCAGCTGTTCCATCAGCTCTGTTGCAGAGCAGACAAGGAAGGCATCCTCTTTCTGCTGAGCGGGTCGTTGCAGTGCCTGGATGATTCTGTTCTTCAAATCATCCATCGTTCTTCATCTCCATCAGACAGTGAGCACACAGTATGACGTCTTTATAGGATCTCAATTCTTCTGTTCCTCCGCAAGCCATGCAATGGCGCTTTGACACCTTTAGCACAATTTCGTTTGCTCGGGCATCAACGTATGCCAAAAGGGTATCCTGCGTCTGGATCCCCAGGGCCTTTCTTGCCCGAACAGGGACTACCATCCGGCCAACATGGTCGATACCGACATCCCCGGCATAAACTCTATTTCCCACTGTATCACTCCTCCCACTCATCACCGGGAGCATTGTAATACACTCCCTCGCAGTCAGTGAGGGCCATACTGGGCATAAAAGCGGCATGGATAGGATTTTCATAGGTATTGCCCCACATCTCCTCCCATGCGTCTACGTCCTGATCGCTCAGGTACAGATACGTTTCCCAGCTCATGCAAACGAAAAAATGCGGATTGCCTGCATAGCCAGCAATCACTTCATCATCAATGGAGTAGACCCGCAAGTTTTCGCGTTCATCGTTTTCCTCCGCTTCTTGCAAAAGGCGAAGCTGCTGTTTTTCTTTTTCCGGCAATTCTGCAATTTCGTGGACCTTGGTGCCGTTTGCTACCGCAGAAAACGGCACAAACTCCGCCGGCGCACCACTCATCCAGGCAAAGTTATCTGCCGTGTCATTCAACACGATGGTGTGGGGTCGGATAAAGTATCTCATGCTCCAGTTTTCCATGTTCACATCTCCTTTGGCTTTGTGACGCGGTTTTTCAGGGGCGACCGTCGGTCGTACCTGTCACCGCCCAATATCCTGCTCCTTGCCGCGTTCTTCAATCGTTCTTTTGTGAATGTGCTTTCTCTTGAATTTTGCGTGCCCAATTTGTTTCGGCAATAGTCCCCAGCTTCTCAACATATCATCGCGTGTGGTCGATGCTATTAAGTATAGCATATTTCGCGTTGCGGCAGTAGCGGACTTCGCCCGATAAGCATCTCTCTCCTCGGCTCGTTGTTTCTTTTTGTTGTGTTCACTCGTCTCCCCGGCACCCATCTTTCTCTCGTGTTGCATATCGCCCATGGCTTCGGCTGCTTGTATGATTAGATTATGCCGGCGCGTATCACCACCTTTGGGAGGGTGATAAAACGCTTTTTCCCACTCTGCCATTTTCTTTGCCAGCGTCTCTTTTTTACCTACATACTCATATTGCACGAGTTTCGCTTGTGTCTGCTCATATATGGTAAAAAGTCGATTGATCTGTCGGTCCTGCGCAACGATTTCTCGCAGCAAATCATCTACCCGGAGCTTTGTTTCCGGCGGCAAGTATCCGTATTGATGTTTTCCAGGTATCTTAGCTAATTCTGCTGCCAGTGCTGAAAGAGCTATTTGCATTTTGTCAGATACCGGGTGGCTGCTGCGGCCAATCTCCAGCAGGATTTTTCCCAGCTCCTGGTTCATGTTTTTTCTTTGCTCGTTTTTCTCCACTTTGAGATGCTGTGTGTCTTCACGATAGATTTCATTTGTGATGGCACTTTTGACGGTCTCGCGGCAGCGGCAAAATGCTTCTCCCAGTGTCTGGCCTTTCCGCTGCACGATAAACCCATCCGATGCAGTCTCCCCATGGAGCACCACATGGATATGTGGATGGTGCGCCACATCGTGAAAGCTGGCACAGATATGGAGGCGGTCGGGCGGGATGTTGTAGGCTTTCGCCCAAAGAGCCTTTTGTGCCTCCATCAAGTCTTGAAAATAGCCTCGATCAACTTGCAGCCGTTGCTGGTCGTCACGATCAAGGCTATAAACGAACCACCACTTGGGAGCGTCCGCAAATTGTTCAGCGGCTTCTCTGGCTTGATGTAATGAGACTTCGTGTTTTCCATCAAAAAGCGGCCCTTGCTTATCCAGGTATTCCAGATGTCGTTGACAGTGTGCAAGGCTCTTGAAGAATGCCGATTTGTAGAACACTCGCAGCATCTCAGATCACCTCTCGAAGATCTAAAAGCCGATTGTTGCCCTTCAAGAATTCCACAGCCTGCACACGGTACTGCTCTAAGGCATCGCCGGAAAGATCAAGGCTGTCTGCTAAGACTTTATTGATGATAAACAGCTGTATCGCCATGCTGCTCAACAGCTGATTGGACCGATTATCAAGCCGGCGTTCCAGAAGAGACACCGTGCTTTTCATTGCTTCCAAAATGTCGCTGGACAGCATTGTAGCATTATTCTCCAAGTAGTGGCGGTCAGCATAGTACCGCAACGCCTCATTGACGATTTGTGTGACGGTGCAGTTTTCCTGGTCCGCAATCGTTTCGATACTACTGTACGCGGAGGCGTCTACATCCCACGTTTTTTTGACTGTTTTTCTGTTTGCCATTTGGTTTTCCTCCTTTCGTTCTCCCCCCATGGGGGTAAGAGCAGGATAAAGGGATATGGGCCGAGGCCCATATCCAATCACAGCGGACCCGCAGTGCGGGCCGCTTTCCAGCGCATTTACAATATGGGATTTGATATGGGTTAAAACGTCCGAAATGCTCAAAAAGCTGGGTCGCATCAGCTAAAAATCCCGCAAACCAGCTTTCTGTGCCGGTTTGCGGGTTTCCCGTCAATATGGGCATTTGCTGGGTGCAAATATGGGAACACTCCTACAAAGCCCGTACACAAAAGAAAAACACACCCAGCCCATGGCCCAGCTCTGTGTCATCCAAAGTACGGCATCGGATCAACCGCATGGCCGTTGACATTGACCTGAAAGTGCAGGTGATTTCCGGTCGAATTGCCGGTGGAGCCAACGTAACCAATCAGCTGCCCCGCCTCCACTTGGACCCCATCCGTTATCCCCTCGGCCCGGGCGAGCATGTGTCCATAGACATTGGTCGTTTGGCCATCCACAGACACTTTGACGCAGATGCCATAACTCCAATGTGCATTGGTAGACACAACGCCAGGTGCTGCTGCATAGATCGGGGTTCCCGCCGGAGCGGGAATGTCAATGCCGGAGTGGCTCTCCTGTTCCCCGTCCATTTCGCGTGATCCAAAGGGAGATGAGATCCGTGTATGGCCTGGGACCGGCCACATGTAGGCTTCTCCATTCCAAACAATATCTCCTTCAATTTCGGATACCATCCAGTCCTGCCACTCAGCGCCAGCGACCTCTTTCACCAGCTCGGTAGGTATGTCAAGGTATTGCCCCCAGGGTTTTAGCACTCCGGCAGGATCGATTGGCTCGCCGCTTGCATCCAACACCTCCAGATGTACATTCGTTTCGCTTTCCCGATAAGGTGTACATTCTCCGCTTAACCCAACCTTCCCCAAAGGCTGCCCGAGGATAACATCCTGGCCAACACTGACCAGCACATTTTCCAAGTGAAGATAGCGAGTGGTGTTCTTGGCGTCGGCGTGCTCAATCTCCACCACATTCCCCTCTTCATCGTCATGATAGACGCGCTTGACGACCCCACCGGCACAAGCGACCACATAGCTGCCTTCCCGCACTTCAAAATCAACGCCCCAATGGGGGCTTTCAATTTCCTCACGCCGGATCTCCGTTTCGGTGTAGGTTTCCGTCACGACCTCTCCGTCCTCGTCGAGCACGGGATTTCCCTCTTCATCCAGCACCGGCCTCGTCTTTTCGACTTCGACCTCATACTCATGGATAATCACGCGATCCGGGTCATACGGCTCCGTGATCCGGGTGCTGTTGATCAGAGGGTAATACAAGTCTCCGTTCAGCGAAAGCCCCATAAGCACGGCAAACAACGATCCAAAACAGACCACAAAGAGCACGACCAAACCGAGAAGCAAAAGCAGCACTCCGCCGATCACTTTGCGCCCGGTCTTACTGCTGGCCAGCTTTAATGCGACCTGGACTGCCGGCGTCACTTTCCGCCTCCTGTTCCAAACAGCTCATCCTCATACGGCATTTTCTCGATGTGCACATAGTACCTGTCACGGCCCGCTTTTACCAGGCAGTACCCCTGGTGGGGCAGAGCGATTGCCGCCGCCTCACCCGCCGTGAGCGCCAGTTTTTCTTGTACCAGCGCCATATCGATTTTGCCGGGATGAAAGAGAAATTTGTAGGTCGAGTTATTGAGGAGCGCTGTGGTGTAGGGTGCGATGTCCGGCCGTAGACAGTCCAGCAACTGCTGGGTGGCCACACCGATCATTGCATTGTATTTCCGGGCGCGCTTAACAAAAGAGGAAATGTACTTCACCATAATCATGTTCTCAAAGAAAAGGTAAAGCTCGTCCAGGTTGAGGGCAATTGCTCGCTCCCGGCGCAGCACCTGCGTCCAGATCCAGGTCGTCAGGTTAAACAGGACGGCCTGGGTGCGGTCTTTGCTGCCCTCCAGCAGTTCCATCGCCTCAAAACAGATCATGTTCGCATTCTGGATATTTGTGTGTCCATTGAAAAGCAGGCTCAACGGACCATCATAGCACTCTCTTAAACGCAGCAGCAGCCGGCCCACAGTTTCCTTATCCATAATCTTACTGGCGGTTGTGTCATACTGATCGATATACTCATACAGATCCGAAAAAGTAGGATAGTCCGCTGCACTGAGTTTTGTGAAATCGGTGTTTTTCCCAATCCCGTGTGCGTTGTACATTTCCTGCGTCAAAATCATCAGCGCCTGTACATCCAAATCGCTGATACCGGGGAACAAAACCCGGAAGAAATCTTTTAGCCAAGAGATATGTTGGAAAAACATAGCCTGATTTTTCATTTCGTTCACCAGGATGTCTTCTTCATCTTCCCCCTCATCGTCCCGGTAGAGCCATCGCACTTCGAGGGGATTGATCAATGCGCGGTTATCCACACACTTATAAATCGTGCCGCCCAGAGCACGAAAGAGCTGTCCATATTCGTTTTCAGGGTCGAGCGTCAAGCAGGTAACACCAAACACAGAAAGGAATTCGATTATCTTCTTCATCAGGGTGGATTTCCCTTGGCCGCTGTCACCGATGATCGAAAAATTGGAATTTGTCAGGTAGGCGTTGCGCTGGCGAAGGTCAAGAAAGAAGGGGCCGCCGGTTTTGGTTTCTCCAAGCAACATGCCCCGCTCATCAAGGCGGCTGGAATAACTGAACGGATACAGTGCCGCGGCCGAAAGACTGGGCAAGTTGTTTGCCTCCGTCTGAAACCGATCGCTCCCCAAAGGATTGACCGACAGAAAAGCGTCTTTCTGTTCCCGCTGGAGCCGGTCAATGGTCACGCCGGTAGGCAGTTTCTCCTGCAAATCATCCAGCCGCAGCTTCATGTCTTGTTCAGATGCCGCGTAAAGTTCAATGTAGATTGAAGTGTAGTAGACCTGACGCCGTTCGGTGGAGATACTTTTATAGAATTCCACCAACGTGCGGCTCTCATCTGTCGCCTCAATTTGTTCTGTAAACTTCCCTGACCCAAAGCCCACTTTTTTGTTGTTGAGTTGGGCATCCACCATGCGCTTCACTTCGCTGGATAGCATAGGAGTGAGCCGCATCATAAAAGATGTGCCCCGCATGGTAGCCGCCCGCATCAGCGCACAGGGAGGGATCTCCGTGGGAAGATTGCGCACCATTACCGTTTTGCGGTACTGTTCATTGATTACCGCGCAGTTTACATGAAAATCGATGCGGTGAGGCAAAAGCCGGCGTTCCAGCTCCTTAGTCATTATCCGCGGATCTTTTTTGACACGCTTGGCCACCTTTTTATTTTGCAGGATAAGTTGCTCCAATGTGTTGATTTCCGCCGAAAGGAATTCTCTGACAAAGTAATTACGCAGCAGGGTCGCAATCTCTTCCCTTTCCGCCGGCTGCACCGTATACCCTTTACCCACCAGCGCATTGTAAATTGTGTCGTCTTGCTGCTTTGTCATTGGTATGATGAAGTAAAACGCCCGCAGTACAGAAGTGCCGCGATCATCACTGTCGTCGATCTGTGCGATCACTTCGGACGTGATAGCATCAAAGCGAGGATCCAGCGACGCATAGTAGCTACGAATATGCTTGAGATTCTCCACTTTGTCGGTGGCAAACATCGCAAAAGGACACTCCATCAAATCAAAGAGCGCCGCGAGGTTTTCAATCTCCTCGGATATTTCCTGCGCTGACATAATGTCAGTATTCGGCGGGAAGTATCGGTAAAAATAAAAGTTTTTCCCGCCACTCTCCACATATCCATCGTGCAGGGAAAAATCGATCAAGGCAGAAATTGGTTGTGCTTTCTTCATTTTTTCCTGGTTCCTTTCTTCTTTTGCACAGGGACATGCTGTGTAAATTGCTGCGGACAGAAATGATACCGCAGCATAATCATCAAAATATCTTTGATGCTCTTGTCGTCAATGAAACGCGCCACAAACACTGCAAAAGCCAGCGGCAAAAAAATAGCGTAGATGATCTGTCCCCAAAAAACCTGACTGAAAAAAAGGCCGAGCATAATGGCCAGCTCTGGCACAGTCAGACCAACCAAAAGAAATCGGCTTTGAAGTTTTGGCGGTGCGATATAAGAAACTGTTTTTTTGGCCATGGATAACCCCCATAAAATTAGCCGGACGGCCACCTGACCGTCCGGCTGTTTTCTCACATTGCGCTTCTCACGAGTGACACGAAGCTCTGACCTGCCTGGGCTGTGCGTGAAACCATACCACCAAATCCAGAGGACGCCCCGAATTTTTGTAGCAGTTTCGCCACACTGAACATCGTGATCCAGGCCACGGCCATTGTAATCACATCCCCGCTCAGAGCCGCTGCCAGACCAATAACGAACAGCAGATGCCTGAACAAAAAAGTAAGTAATATTGCCACGGTCTGTCGGATCCATTCTCCCATTGCAGTATCTTTGCCGCGCATGATGTCGGGGACATAAAGGAACACTGTTGCTGCTTGAATGAATATTCCGCCCACAGCAAAAAGGGTGTATACAAAAAAGGCCACGGTAGCAATCAACACAATGATGGAGATCACTGCCGTGTCGAGCAAAACCCCATTGGCTTGCGCGCGAAAGGTATCATAGTCTATGCTCATCTGCCCGGTTGCCGTAACGGAAAGTTGCATTGCAATGATTGCCAAATCGGGTGCCATCAGCACAAATGCGATTGTCTTAATAAAATTTGTAAAGATCGTGGTAAACTCCACACCCTGTCCCGGGCGGTAGCCACCGAGCTCTTCACCAATATCCAAAAGCATAACAACAAATGCAGCGCCCAGAACGAGCCATGAAATACCTTTGGTAAAAGTCAACGTCTGAGATACAAATGCGCTGTCAAAAAACGCGATGCCAAGCTGTTCCAGCCAGGAGATCACAGTCATAATCAAATTCAGCAGCATACTTCTGAATCGATCTGCTATGCTTCCAAACATCGTGTCAATGGCCAAGCCCATCAGTGCGCTCATGCGGATGCCCCCACCAAGAATCCCCACCAAGCATTTTTGGTCAGCAGAATAGCAATGATGATGATACAGATGATTGCGGGCTTCAACCGTTCAACCAGGTCGTCGCCCTGCCCTCTGTGATGATCTGCCGCCGCTTTCACAATCAATACCACCGTGATGATTGCCAGGATCAAAACTGCCACGGGGATGATGAAATTGTCCAGGCCAGAATTAAGCCAGGTCACAACCGTACCTTTCATTGCTCCAAAAAAACTATCTGCATTCGACATAGAAAAAACCTCTTTTCTTAAATTTGCGGCTCATGCCGCAGTTCCTGTATATGTTCCACTGCCCGCTGGCGCGCCTGGCGCATAGCCAGCAGGTCTTCGTTGAAGTCCTTGCCGGTAGGCAGCTTGTCGATCACGCGGCCGGAAAAGCCGTTTTTGGCAAGCATTTCCCTGCATTTTTGCCGGCTCACAAGGCCGGCTTCATCATTGTCCTGGCATAAAAAAATCACCTGCAACTGCGGGTGCTGCTGCAGGTGATATTCCAGAGCGTTTGCTGCCGTTCCCCCAAGGGCAAGGTAGGCATACTCTTTGTGATCCCGGCCGCAAAGTTCCAGCATCGTCGCGGCGCTCATGGCGTCGATCGGTGCCTCAAAGACCATGAGCCTTGTGGGTTTTTCACCCACAAGGCCCATGGAAAAACCAATTGCTTTCTGGCTGCCCCTTGCTTCGCCTCGAAAACTTACGTCCGACAGTGTACCGCGATAGGTGCAGTACTTGGCTTCCCGGTCATAGTCATAGCCGACGAACACCGCATTGCCGCGGCTGTCCTGATATAAGGTCTTGTCTCGGAATTGCTGGGCAATGAGCGTGGATGAAATGCCTCTGGTCTTGTTCAGGTACGCAAAGACCCTTGCCGGATTTCCAGCTGCCCGCTCGGGCAGCTCCAATTCTTTGGGAGCCGCCCGAGGCTGATACGCTGCCTGGCGCTTTTCTCTCTTTTCCCTCCAGTACTCTCCAGATTGGTGCCCCAGCACCCGGCGCAGGTCCGCGATTGCCTCAGCCTGAGAAATGCCTTTTATCGCCATCGCAAAATCAATCACACTTCCCTTTGCGCCCTGGCTGTTCCAGAGGAACCTTTGCCGGCCAGGATGCTTGGGATCCAGGTTGATGTTGATGCTGTCATGCTCTTCCAGCGTCCATCGGTCTGCGCTGACCTGCCGGACGTGGTAGCCCAGCATCTCAGCGTATTCGGTGATCGTGATATTATCCTTGATAGACTGGGTTATGTTCGCCATTGTCCTCCTCTCCCTTTCTCTTTCGCCGTAACAAAAGAAGAAAAACGATAACTGCCAGAGCCAGCAGCAAAACGCCGACCGACGCCACCGCCAGAACTGTCGCCATGGAAATCGGGGCATAATCTGCAACGATCAAAGCCCCCGACCCGCTGGCGGCGGTGTAAACCGCCGTCGCGCTGTACAGGGGGACCTGTGTTTCTGCGGCGTAGGTGCTGACCCACCGGGCAGCATACATCTCCCCATAGAGCACCCCATGCCGCACAGCCCGGCCATCTTCATCCAGCACCCAGCCACTTGTCCACTCGGATCCTGTCAACCGATAGTTTTCGGCCGGCAGTTCGACATGCTCCAGCACCAGGGCATCCAATCCCTGCCACTGAGGCGCAGCCGTGTCATAGGCGATATACGTATCATCCAACTGGAAGATCTCATAGCTCTCGTCGCCGTAGTAACGGATCGGGAACTCCACCGCGCGCCATGCAAACGGCTCCGTCTGCTCAGTGCTCACCAACTGCCCCTGCACAGTCTGCGTGAGGCCGGTGTCGGGGTCGGTGAAAGTGATGTCCTTTGCTTCGGGCGCAGAGGGCGCATCGATCAGATAGCCATGATCCAGGGTTCCTTCAGCAGTGAGCGTGCCCGGCGTGGGGGCATAATCCACCGAGGCAAGCTGCATTTCAAGCTCGACGCCATCTCTGGTCACGGTAATGCTTTCCGGCACTGCCTGTTCTGTCAGATCATCGTAGGCTCTTTCTTCTGTTGCCGTTTCTTCGCTGAGATCTACCTCCTTTGTCGATTTGCGCAGATACAGCTGCCCATCCTCAAGCACCAGCAGCGGGGCAGCATCATCAGCGGCCGCGTCCCAGGTCTTGACCAGGGAGCCGTCTCCGTCGCCAGTCTGGGGATACTCTTTGTCGATTTCGCCAGTGCCGAAGCTGGCGTCGCCGCCCGGCTTGTCCACCTCGATCACACCCACCAGGGGCGGCTCGGCAATGTCCCAAACGGTGAGCGTACCAGGCAACCAGGTAATATCGTAGTTGCGGCTGGTCAGCCCGCTGGCGGTGATGGGGTACTCACCCGGCTCGCTCTCCAGATCGGCGGGGCACTCAATTTCAAGCTCGCCTTCCAGGTCCTCCGGCCCATCGTCGAACTTAAACCCTGTGTAGGTGACTGTGAATGGAGGATTTGCCGTATAAGCAGGGCGGCCTTTGTCGTCGGCCTTGATGGTCAGCGGCGCGGGCACGATCACCAGATAATTGGGGATGTAGGTGATGTCGTAATTTTCACTTTGCAGGGTCCCCTGCATGATGATATAGCTTCCGACCTCTTCGCCGGGCACGCGCTCCAGCTCGCCCCAGATGTCTCCGGGGTTCACCAGGTCTTCCGGCAGCGTGTAGGTCAGCTCCGGGTCCTCATCGCCATAGACTTTCCACTGCGGGTCAGCGGCGACCCCGCCAGCCGGATCCACCGGCACAACGGCCTCGTTGCTGGGCACGTCTTTATCCGGGTCGAGGGGCTTATCCGGGTCAATGCCGCTATCCGGGTCAGCCGGGTCGGGCGGGTTTGTGCCGGGGATTGTGCCCACCACAACATTACGCAGGTTGCGCCCGGCGTCGGCGTCCAGTACCAGGTAGCTGAAGGTCAACGTCACGCTGCTGCCCGCCGGCAGGCTGCCGATGGTGCAGACGCCGTTTGCCACAGTGTATCCCGTGCCCGGCACGGCCTCCAATTCACCGGCGAAATTCTGCGGCTTATCCCGCACGGCCACATTGGTCAGGTCTTCGGTACCGTCGTTGGTCACAACCACGGTATAGGTGATGGTGTCGCCCGGTTTTGCAAAAGCCAGATCCGGGGTCTTGGTCAGCTTGATGCTGCGGCCGTCTTCCGGCTGCGGCGTCGGCTCCGGCTCCTTGTCCGGGTCAACCGGCACCTCCACCGGCTCGCTGGGAACTTCCTTGTCCGGGTCGATGGGTTTCTCCGGGTCAAGCCCCTGGCCGGGGTTGCTGGGGTCTTCCGGGTTTGCGCCGGGCACCTTTGCCACGGCAATGTTCGTCAGGGTCTTGCCGGCATCGGCATCCATCGCGGTGTAGGTGTAGGTGATGGCCACGCTCTTGCCCACCGGCAGGCGGCCGATGGTAAACGTGCCATTCCCGTCGTAGGTGTAACCCTGGCCGGCAGCAGCGCTGATCTCCCCCGCTCCATCGTGGTTGTCCTCGACGGGAAGGTTTGTCAGTTCCACGGTGCCGGTATTGGTCACCACAATGGTGTAGGTTGCCGTTTCACCCACGGCCAGCACATCCTTGTCCACCCGCTTTTCCACGGCGGCGCTCGCCACCGGGTCCACCACCACCGGCTCCTCGGGTTCTTCACCGGGGTCCGGGGTAATGATGATAGGCCGCTTTGTGATTTCCAGCGTGCCGGGCCGGTAATAGATCGTGTAATTGTACGCGCCGTTTTCATTTTCCGGGCTTGTCAGCCCGCTCACGGTGACCTCGTAGCTGCCCACCGGCGATTTATCATCAGCGCCGCACGCAAAAACCGGCTCGCCTTCCAGGTCTGCGGGCGTGTCGCCGGCAGCCAGGCCGTCGTAGACCGGCTCAAAGGCCGGCAGCGGGTCGCCATAGACCTTGGTGTACTCGCCGGCGCTGATGATGAGCGGGCGGGGGCCGATGGTCAGAATACCCGGCTGATACCAGACAATGTAGTTGCTCAGCACGGGATAGTTGGCCTCCGTCAGGCCTTCATAACCGACCTCATAGACGCCGGCGTCGCTGCTGGCGTCCACTTGGGGAAGCACAAAGCGGCTCTTGGCCGGGTCGATGGTCAGGGTGTCATTGGCCACCAGGGCAGAAATGCCCAGGTCGAACTCGTCGCCGCCCTCCGCTGCGGAATATTCTTCCGCCGTCTTCGGGTCGAGCGCCGGGTCTTCCCCGTAAACAGAAGAGAAATTGCCCACAAACGCGCTGATGGGCCGCCGGTAGATCGCTCCGCTGTATTCCTCGCTGGCGATGTAGTAGTTGGCCTGGGGGTCGTTCACAAGCCGGATGGCCTCGGTGCGGGTGATGGGGTTCTCGGCCAGCTTGGCATAGCGGTCCTCCTGCACCGTGCCGTCCGCATTCAGGGTCTCGCCGGCGTTCGCGGTGGAATACACGCCCGCGTAACGGGCCTTATCCACCGTCACCTTATCGCCCGGCACGATGTTGCTGATTTTGATGTTGCTGATGGTAGCTTCGGTGGTGCCGTCGTAGGTCTTGATGTTGGCGGGGTTGGCCGGGTCATCCAGGTATTTGCCCTGCAAATACAATGGCCGGGGGGTGATTTTGATGGTTGCGCTCACATTGCCCTGGGCATCCACGCCGGACAGATCATACTTTTCCAGCACCGCCGCGCTGAAGGACGCGGTGGCGGTGTAGGTGCCCTGGTCGATGCACTCCTCCACGGGCTGGCCGTCCTTGGAGTAAACCAGCACGCTGCCGGCCATGATCTCCGCCTTTTGCGCCTCGCTGCCTGCTGTCACGGTCAGCACGGCCTTGCTGGGCTGGCCGTCGTACACCTTTTCCGGGTCGGGCGTCAGGGTCACGGCAGCGTCGATTTTTGCGTTGTTTGCATAAATTTCGCTGTAGCGGATCGCGGATTTGTCCGTTCGCTCGAAATTGTTTGCGAGGGCATAGGCTACATAGACCGTAGGCTGCATCGTTTCCGTGATACCCACAAGGTCGCTGTCTTTTTCATGGTTGCCAGTCAGTGCATAGTGCACCGCCTCATAGCTTCTTAATTGAAGAGTGGCTGTACCCGTTACACTGGAAATATCATAGACCTTTAATCCGCCAGTGGTCGCATGTGTCCGCCCAGGGGTAGGGGCTACAATGTTCAGCGTCCCCGTGCCATGGGAGAGCAAGATGCTGTTTGTAATACCATTGGACGACGGTGCCATGATCTCGGCGTTGATATAGAGCTTGGAATAAGTCGTTGCGTCGAACGTTTTTGTGAGCGTGAGATTGAAGCCTCGACAATGATAATAGTTTGTTCCGTCCCAAGTTGGTCCTTTCTGATCCGAGGACGATGTGAGCGTCGCCGTGATCTTGTCTGCGGTCGCCGCCAAGCCTTTGTAGGACACAGTATCATTGTAACTGTTTTCACCGCCGCCCCAGGAGCTCGGGCTGCCGTTGCCCCAGTTGCCGCGCGGGCCGTATTTCTCTCCGGCCCCGACCCATCCATTGGTCGTGCCGTCGAAAAGCATCAGGCAGAATTTTTCTGCTTCATCCTTCTCTGCGATGTACCAGCTGATGTCGTCCACATTGGCATCCTTGGGATCAAACGTAACAAAAGAGAGATACTCCCTGAAAAACGCCTGCCAATCTTCCTGCGGGATAAGATCGCCACTGGCCGATTTGAAAATCACATAGTCGTTTGCATCATAGCTGACCTCGATCCCATAGGGGTTGCCGCCGCGCACCACAATGTCGTTCATCGTGTTGTGCCCCGGCTCAAAGTAGGTCAGGATCGCGGTGCGCAGGCCGTTGGGGGCAATGACCTCCAGCTCCGGGAAGGTCCAGGTGGCCTGGCCGTTTCCATACACCGCCTTGCCCTGGTTCGGCAGGATGTCCAGCGTGTAGCTCACGGTAAGGTCCGCGTCCGGGCTGTTGGCTTTGCCCGTGTACAGGGATTTCCCGCTGCCGTATTCATTTTCCGCAGCGCAGCGGAAGAAGAAGTGGGTGTTGCCCACATCCATGCTGGTATCCGCGCCATCCACCAGCAGGGTGCTGGTGATCTTGCGCCATTCGCCTTCCGGGTCAGGCGTTCCATCCTCGGTGCAGGGCACCGGCTGGCTGGTTTCGACCGCGAACTGCAATTCCGGGTGCAGGCGCTTCAGCGTGGCGTATTCCAGGGTCGTTTCCCACACGCCGCTCTGGGCGTTGTAGCGGCAGCTGCCAAAGGGCGTCTCGGTCACAGTGTTGTTGCCGCTGCGGTAATACCAGGTAAGGGCAGGGGTGCTGCGCTCGTCCAGTTCGGGCAGATACAGGATCTCGCTGGTATAGGAAGCCTGGTTGTTTCCGTTGTTTTTCTCTTTGTAATCGTCCGGGTACTCTTTGCCAAACAGGTCCGGCCACGTCGATGCGGGCACGGCATAGTCCAGCTTCGTGCCGTCGGCAGCCTGCGGCGAGACATAGACCGTCTGGCCCCCGGTCATGGTCAGCGACAGCTCGGGCTTGCGCACGGTGGCCGCCGCGCTGCCGGATGTCATTTCCTTCACACGGTTGCCCTCGTAGCGGATGCGCACTTCCACGCCGTCCAGGGAGAGAGGCAGGTTTTCAAGCGTGAGACGGGTCTGGGTGCCGGTGGTCATTGCGTCGCCGGTGTCCACCTGGCCCAGATACTCCACGCTGTACTCGACGCCGCTTCCCTCCAGGTCTTTCCAGCCGCTACCATCGTTGTACTGCCAGACGATCTTATCTTCCGGGTAAGCCTCGCTGGTCAGGATGGTAGCGGTAAAATCGCCGCTCTGGCCCACCCAGCGGGTGACCGGCTGGGGCGGCAGCGCGGTGTACTCCAGCGGGTAGATGGCCGTGGTCTCGGCGCTCAGCCAGAAATCCTGGCTGCGGCCCTCGGGCGTCACCATGCCGGATCCGTCCGGGATGGTGACCGCCAGGGTGCCCAGTTCGGTCAGCTCGCGGCCCGCCGCGTCGTACACATGGGCTTCCATCACGCCGGTGACCGGCAAATTACTGATAACGTACTTGCCGTCGCGGTTGGTGGTGCAACTGTAAGTGATGCCGTCGGTGCCGTCGATCTCCACCCGATAGCCCTGCCAGCTGTCGGCATCGCCCAGCAGTGCCGACAGATAGCCCACTACACGAGCCACACCGGTGGTTTTGGTATCGCCATCATACACTTCGTCGATGCCTTGGGTCTTATCCTCCCCCAGGTTCCAGCCGTCGCCTGTGGAGGCAAATACCCGTCGGTTTTCCTCCGGCAGATCCGAACTGAAAGTGATGTTGTGGCCGTCGGCGTCAAAGTGGCCGTTGAAGCCCTCGATGGGCTGCCAGTCCGCCGGCAGCTTGATGTCATTGACCAGCATGTAGCAGCCGTCCAGCGGGTAGGTGAACCACAGATCGGGGTTCGCCAGGTTTGCCAGTTCCTGGGCGCTGCGGATCTTCCGCACGATCTCGATGTTATCGTTGCCGCCCTGCTGGCTCTGACACACCTGGCACTGCTGGCGCTGAGAAATGTAAAACAGGGTATTCGCCAGGATGTAGCACTCATCGATCTTTACGATGTCCTTGTTGCCCCTGGTGTGCCCGATCTGGCTCATGGCCAGGTTGCCGTTGGTGGTCAGATAGAAATTGTTGGTGCCCACCAGGCCGTCCGCCTTGGCATCCTCGATCAGACGGCCCGCGCCCATGCTGGTGAGGCCGTTGCTGGCATAATCGATCCAGATGGTGCCGTAGGCGATCTGCTGGTTCGTGTGGGTGGGGGTGCCCACCACTTGGTCGCCTACAGTGTAGGGCACTCCATCATAGCCTGCCGAATAGGGGTAATTGGTGGGCGTCCGGGCAGCGAAGCTGGTCAGCGGGTCGCCCTCGCCGCTCTTGCGGATCTCCAGCAGGCTTGTGCCGCTGTTGTCGCCGTACAGGGTGGATTTATCCCGGTAGTCGCCGCCGCACAAAATCATGCTGGCGGCACTGTAGGGGTCGGCCGCGCTGTAGTGCTCGTTGCGGCCCATCAGCCAGGCCATGTTGTAATGGCCGTTTTCCAGCGTGTTCAGCTTGTAGTAGGGCGTGACGGTGCTGTTGGGGTCGGGCACATAGTCCGGGTCGGCGGCAACGCCGCCGTAGCCATAGATCATGTCGTGACCGATCAAAAAGCCGTAGCCCTGGTCGATGTAGTCCGCCAGCGCCCAGGCCGCCGCGCCGGACAGGTCCGGCTCATCGTTTGTGGCCGCGCCGATGATGACCGCATCGTAGATGTAGTCGCCCTCAGCGTTGGTCAACATAGCCTTGCTGTTTGCATTGAAAATTGTGATGGGGATTGTATCGATGGTGATATGGCCACCGTTGGGTGTTTCCCCGTTGGGTATTGCCGTCCGCAGATAAGTGGCATAAAAACTGGCTCCTGTATCCGGCACCCAGGCATTCAACACCTTGATGGCGTTCTTGTACAGGAAAGACTGGCCGCTCTGGTAGCTGGGGTCGGTGTAAGCGGGGATTTCAATGGCCGTGCCCTGCCCGCTCTGGCCCTGGTACCGCACATACACGGTGCGCCCATACCAGGCGGACAAGACTTCCATCTTTCCGTCGGTAAGGCCCGTGGGAGAATACTTGCTTCCATCCGCCCGCGCACCGCCGCTGAGTTTGGTCCACCAGGCGTTGTTCGCCGCCTCGCCGCCCTGGGCGGCGTAAGTTTCGGCAGTGATGTACTCCATGTCGCTGGCGACGCCGGTGAGCCACTGGCCGTCCTCGCTCAGCGCCACGGCGGGCGCGGCCTTCGGGGCCGGGGCGGCGAACAGCTGCACCTGGCCGCCCTGCGCGGGCAGCTGCACATACATGCTGTCCGAGATCAGTTCAACGGTCTCCGGCTCCTCATCCGGCTCCTGTTTCTCATTGGTGGGCAGCGCTTCTTCCGCCGCCTGCGCTTCTTCTTTCTGTTCCGGCGCAGCGGTGGCCTCCGGGGTTTCGGTGGGCGCGGGGGTCTCCTCCGGCGCGGCCTCCTGCGGCTCCACCGTCACAACACAGCGGTAGCTGGCGTATTCGTCCTCCTCCGTTACGGTGTGTTCATAGGTGCTGGCGGTCTCGCCGGCGATTGGTTCCCACTCGCCCACATCCGGCGCTGTTTCATCTTCCTCCGGCTCCAGCACATAGTTATGGGTGCCATTTTCAATATGGATCTCCGGCTGAGCACTGCTCCGGCTCATCAGGCCGGGCGTTTGGGCCAGCTTTTCCAGCTCGGCGTAGTAGATCTCGATGCCGGGCCACACCGCGTCCGGGTTCTGGGCCAGCACTTCGGCCTCGGTCATGCCTTCGATGGGGAAATAGTAGTCGGTGCTCTCCCCCTCGCCATAAGGATACAGGGCCTCCGGCTCCTCCACCGGCGGGGTGTAGAGGCGCTGCCACTGGTAGCGCACGCCCTTCTCGCTGTTGGTCTCCACCGAAAAGGTCACGGTGTCGCCAACCTCGGCTTCCACCACGCCGGTCATCTCCACGATTTCGATATTTGCCGGCTCCTCGGCAGGGGCCGGCGTTTCAGTGGGAGCCGGTTCCTCGGTGGGTTCCGGCGTCTCCTCCGGCTCCGGGCTGGCGCTCGGCTCCGGCGCGGCGCTGGCCTCCGGGGTTTCGGTGGGCGCAGGGCTGGCGCTGGCCTCCGGCTCCGGGCTGGCGTTCGGCTCCTGGGTGGGTTCCGGCTCCTCGGTGGGTGCCGGCTCTTCGGTGGGTTCCGGCTCCTCAGTGGGTACCGGCTCCTCGGTGGGTACCGGCTCCTCAGTGGGTGCCGGCTCCTCGGTGGGCATGCTGATAGATGTCCCATTGCTCGTCGCCAAGGCTGTGGGAGCCAAAATCGTTGTCAGCAACATCGCTGCCAACAGTCCGGCTAACAGCCTCCTTGCTCGTTTCATGTTTGTTCCTCCTTTTTTGTTTTGGATATAAAAAGCCCGCTGGAAGCGGGCGGAAAAGGGTATAAAAAAGCGAGGTGCGACCGACGGTCGTACCTCGTTTTTGGCTCAGTTATGCGATTTTCAAACACAGCCGATGGACGTGTCCGCTCATCTTACGACCAAAAGTCTGTAAGGTCGTTCCCCGCATCCGGGTCCAGGTCCACGGTGGGGCTGTCATGCACGTGGCCGCCGGACGGGTTCTCCGGTTGGGGCTGCGGCGCGGGTTCCGGCTGGGGCTGGGGCTGGGGCGCGGGTTCCGGCTGGGCCGGCTGGGAGGGCTGCGCGGCAGCGCCGCCCTGGCCGCCGGCGGGGGCCGCCGCGCTGCCGGTGTTATTGGCGGGGGCCTTGGCCGCCGCCTTGCCGGTCAGCGTAACGCTGCCGGCCACCTCCCAGGCGGTCTCGGCGGTGATGGTCGCTTCGCCCACGCCCACCATCTTCACCGTGCCGGTCTCGTCCACGGTGGCAACGGTCTCGTCGCTGGACGACCAGGTGAGGGTGGCGGCGTCCACCGCCGCGCCGGTCTCATCGGCGGCGGTGACGGCCACGGTGCCGCCCTTAGTCACCTGGGTCTTTTCGGCGGTGAGGGTCAGTTCCTTCGGGCCGCTCCACACCGTCACCATCGCCTTGGCGCGGGTGCCGTCCGGCGCGAGCACCAGCAGGCTGGTGTGGCCCTCCTTCACCGGGGTCACATTGCCGGCCTCGTCCACGGTGGCAATGGCCTCATCGCCGGTCTTGAAGGTCAGCTGGCCCGCCAGTTCCGCAGGCTCCACGGCCACCACGGCCTGGGCCGCACCGTCCGCCAGGTGCAGGCTCATCTCCTCCACCGTCAGGCTCTCGGTGGCAATGTTCACCACCACCGCCCGGGTGGCGCTCATCTCGCCCACCGTGGCGGTGATGGTGGTCTCGCCCACCGCCACGCCGGTCACGGTGCCGCTTCCGTCCACGGTGGCCACCGCCTCATCGGCGCTTTCATACGTTACCGCTGGCCCTTCGGAGGGCGCTTCGCCTTCGTAGCTGAAGATCGGCGTCAGCGTGTCGCTGCCGCCCACCACCAGCTCCATCGGCTCATCGCCCTCCAGGGCGAAGCTGGTCAGCTTCGCCCCGCCGCAGGCGCAAAGGGCCAGCGCAAGGGCTGCCGCAACAGAAAGAAAAATCAGCGTTCTCTTTTTCATGGTATTCTCCTCCTTGGATTTCAAGTCCATCTTATCACATTTCTTGTACGATAAAAAGGTTTATAAAAGAAAAGCCCGCCGACACGGGCCGAAAAGGGTATAAAAAACGAGGTGCGACCGCCGGTCGCACCTCGTTTTTGGCTTGGTTATGCGGTTTTTCGGGTGCGACCGACGGTCGTACCTGTCGGTCACCGATCCATACCGAATGGAGATAGACCACTCCACCGCTCTTGCTGCGCTTCCAGCGCAATGACCTGCTCCAGTGTGGGGAGCAAGAGCTTTTCCAGCCGCAATTCCATATCCTGCATATACACCGCCTTGCGCACCGAAGAGCACACTGGGATCTTCTCCGCCGATTCCGGGATTCGCTCCATGAACGTGCGGATTTGGGGCATGCACTGTTGCACAAGAGGAACGTTGCGCTTGACCGCAGCACGAAAATCGGGATTTTGCAAGCTCACTTTCAGCAGGTTTCGGAATGTAATGTTTTTGCCGCCACTCGAATAGATCGTTGTGCCATTCAAAGCACTTGCCTCTGCGGTTTGACGGCTCTGGAGCCGTTTTTTTAAGGTTTCCTCCGTCGCTTTGTTGGAAAAAGCCGCACCGTTATCATACACTGGCGCCAATCGATAACCCTCCGCCGTCCGCAAGAAGCCCCAGTTGCCGTTGTTTCGGTCATTGTTATTGATGAAGCCGTCGATGATTGCACAATCCCAAAACCGTTCTGTCACCCCAGGCACACGATTTACCGTCGGATTGTATTGCAGGTGTATCAGGATTTCTGGTAGCTCCACAAAATGCTCACTTCCTGTGGACGGGAGGTCTTCTTCCAGAATTCTCTCCAACTGTTGGTCGTAGACGTTCTTGAAACCGCGAAACTCAACCAGTTGTCCGGGAGTATCGCAAAAGTCCTTGCAGGCAACAACAAGTTTTCCGTTGCGCAGACCTAAAGCCGTGTCGTGCACCGGATACCCCAAAATTGCATAAACATGGCTGCCAATGTATTCTGAGAGCGGAGCTGTTGAATAGGATACCAAATCACCCTCCAGCCCCGCTGTGCTTTTGGGGTATTTTACAAGCCAACGTTCCCCTTGGATCAAGATGCCCTCTTTTTGTCCGGCCATACCATAGTAGGTGCTGTTCCTGTCGCTCAGAGGGCACTCGTCCAATCGTAAAATCTCCATCACATCACCTCAATATATTTTGCACTGATCAAATCCCACTGTTTTTGTGTCATCTCACCGCGTCTTACGGCTTCCTTGATACCCACGTCCAATGCATCAGCACATCCTTCGTAGGCATAATCGCCGGCTTCGTCCAACGCCTCCAGCTCTCGCACAAGCTCCTGTACAAATTTAGGCAGAGGGAAGGAAATTTCGATGTCGTCCCTAATCCAATGATGTTTCACACCGCCCACCTCCAACAAGGCTTCCTGTTTGCCAACACATCCCAGAAACCCATTATTGTTTATTGTACCATTTCATGCCATAAAGAGCAAACCGGCTTCGCACACCTCTGTTTCGAACCTGTGACCGCTGAAACAGGACGCCAAAAACGAGGTACGACCGTCGGTCGCACCTCGTTTTTGGCTTGGTTATGCGGTTTTTCGGGTGCGACCGACGGTCGTACCTGTTACGGTTCCAGCCCAAGCTGATATGGGTAAAGCTGCTGGTGTAGCTCTTGCAGCCATCTTGGCGCGTGATTACCAACAGGATACAGCTGCCCGTTTCTATATTCTGCAACGAGAATAAATCCGTTGTCGTTGTCGAAAAACTTTGCTTCATCGCAGTATGGCAAAATCTTTCCAACGTCCTGGAAACGATGCGCAAACCGGCCACGCACATCCTTTTCCGGGATATTGTGTCCACCATGGGCGACACGATTTTCTATGCGGGACAGGCTCTCTTCCAACGTATCCAGTCCGACATAGTATAAGCGGATATAATATCCAGCCTCTTTCGCCCGACTGCACAGCCGTTTGGGATAACCGCCAGACAAGGTAGTTTCCTGTGTGAAGTTGACGCCCTCATCCAATGCTGCCTCAATTTGCGACACAGCCAGTTTTCCGCCTTCGTATTCATCCCCATTGCAAAGCACAGTACACCGATCAGGGTCAACGACAATTCCCAGGTCCGTCCGTTCCGTGCGAAGCATACCTGTGAGGCTTGATTTTCCTGTGCCATTCACGCCCCCGATGATCGTATAGACTTTCATTTGCGTCCTCCCCTTCTCTTGTTGTTACGGCTCCAAAGGCGGCTGCTGGAAGTATGCGATCAGCTGCCGGTAATTATCCTGTGCCGACAAGCAGGCGTCCACCAGATACCCTGGCTCCTGGGGATATTCCCGCAGGCCGCGATAGTAGAACAGCTTGTGGTCGCTGTCGATCACAAAAGGCACCAGCCCATGAGCCAGGCACTCCTTGAACATGATCAAACGGCCGACCCGGCCATTGCCGTCCTGGAAGGGGTGGATCTTCTCAAAATGATAGTGAAAGTCAATCACGTCCCGCTCCTTCACAGAAGTTTTAGTCTGATATGCCCGCAGCAGCTCCTGCATTTGGGCAGACACTTCCTTTGGAGCCGCAGTATACACCGTTTCCCCGATCATATTGGGCAGGGCCTTGTAGTCACCGACCCGAAACCGGGGGTCGCGCTCATCTGACGTCCCCCTTTTCAGCAAGCGGTGCAGTTCCTTGACGATCGCTTCGGATAGGGGCTGCCCGGCGACTTCCAGCATATAGTCGAACGCCTGGAAATGGTTGATCGTTTCAATTACATCGTCCGTGCGGATGGGGGTGTCCCCATCGGGCAGAAACGTGTTTGTTTCATAGATGAAGCGCGTCTGCTCGTGGGTGAGCCTGCTGCCTTCAATGCGATTGGAGTTGTATGCGAACAGGATCTGTGTCTGGTGATACAGCCCTCCCTTGCGGTGGGCGTTTTTTTCTTCCAAAAGCTGTGCCAACAGGTTCATACACACGCGCCCCCCTTTTAGATTATTGTATCCCATGCCTGGTGGGCGGTCAAGGAAAAACAAACCCTATTATTGTCAGCAAAATTGTCAGCAAAAATGTGATAAAAGCCGCGCTGGCGATTATCCCTATCACCGTTTGGGTAAATACGCCTCTTCTTTCTCCACAATCGCTCAGGTAAGAAAGAAAGCACACAAAAAGCCATAGCCCAAATACACCTGCGAAAAGCATCAAAATTATAATGCTTAGTGCCATAAGCACTTCATTTGCAACTATACTCATTTTACGGCTCCTCCATAGGCTCGGTCGGTACGCAGTCCATTACAGCGTATAATTCTTTGTTCTCGTTGAAGAGGAACTGCTGCGGGTTATGAAACATTCGGCCGAAGCGCGCCAGCTGCTCGTCGGTGAGGCCGGTCAGCTGGTCGTCTGAAAATCCGCACACAAAGAAAGTACCGGCGATCGGCTGGCCCATTTCCGGCACATACCGATTCAGCGGCAAGCCCTCCAGCAGCCCCTCGTCGTTGCACACGAGCGCGACCCGCTCCTCCCACGGATATACCACTTCGATCATGCCCTCTACGATGTCCTGCATGGACTTGAGCGACCCGTCTATTTTGACCCTCTCGGCATATTCCCCAGGCCGGACAATCAGTACCTGCATTTCCTTTTTTTGTTCTGCTTCAGCCACCTTATCCAGATACTCGTCAAGAGCATCGCCTGTGTAAGTATACACACTCTCCATCTCGCCCAATTCCACCAAAAGCTCATTGCGAGCATCGAGTAGGGTATATTTTACATTATCCAGCCGCCCTCCGTCCACCGCTTTATCATCCAAGTCATAAATGGTGTAGTCGTAGCCGCCATCACAAGCCTGAATATAGATTGTTTTTCCACTTTCAAGCAGTCTATAAGCGGCCCGCTTTTGGAGTTGTTCCTCCGCACATTTGCGAGCACAGAACAACGTCGCTTCGGCATCTTTCAGGCTGTCGTGTGCATGGTATTGATAGTTATAATGGGCCGCACAGGCAGTCAACTTCTGCCATTTCCAGTCCTGGTGTTTTGTGTCCCATTCGCCGTGGATTTCTGCGTAGTCCATCATCACATCAGCCAGCTTCACTTCTTCCGGGGGACAAACACCAAAGTGTGCCAGAAAGGGCAAATCAAATCCCTCCTGGTTGTATCCGACGATTACTTCTGCCTTAGCCAGGAGCAAGTTGATATACTCTGTCTCTTCGGCAAAAATCGGACTATCGGCCACATCGTCCGGCGAGATCCCATTCACAGCCTGGGCCTCCGGCCAAGCCGTGTTGTGCTCCGGCTTAAAACTATCGTAGAACAGCGTTTCCCCCGTTCCATCAATGATCGCCAAAGACAGCACCTCGTCCGCTGGTGCATAAAATCCTGTTGTCTCGATGTCCAAAACCATTACTTTTTCGGGTTCTTTTTCAAGATACCCCATCAATTCTGCACAAGTAATTCGCTCCATTGTTTTCCCCTTTTTTACAGAGGCACGACCAGCGGTCATGCCTGGTTTTTGGCTTTGTTATGCGGTTTTTGGGGTACGACCGACGGTCGTATCTGCGCTCACGGCTCCAGCCCGGGCACACAGGCGTCAAGCCTCACTTTTAGTCATAGTTGCCAGAGCGGGGAACCAGTGCTCCACATTCGGCACATGATAAATAGTCGGAATCGTATGGGATGAGGTGATCCCAGCAGCTGTGGGCGTCGGCCTTTTCTATCTCAAGAAACAACCAGTCCTGGTAATCTTCGGTAGCTCGGATTGCTTCACGGATTTCTGCTGGCTGCTGGTCAAGCCATTCCGATCCATTTCCTGCATCGCATGCCTTTTTCCATTCTTGAAGTTTCTTTTTCAAATTCCATGCTCCTCTCTTTTCCCATTAAGCGCACCGAGGGGCAACATACCATCGTGCCTGTTTTGGGCTTCGTTATGCGGTTTTTACGGGAGACCATTGATCGCACCATTCCAAAATTCCAGCTGTGCGGCAGCCTTCTTGACTCTCTCGTACTGATGTGCCGCATCGTTCGCAAAAACCTCAATGCAGTCCGTCAACTCGATTTCATAGTCAATGTCGCGGCTAAAGAACTCATCGCAGATACCCGTCAAGGGTGTTTTCGTTGCAAAGAGTGCGGTTATTTGTCCTTTGCTCAATTCCACCTTTCCCATCAGCGACAGTGCTGCTTCGCGGACCGTATACTCATACGCATGCTCCAGGATTTCTTCTGGCGGCAGGCTTACAAGCCACTTTCGATAACCGCCTTGTTCCGCCGACATTTTTGCGAACAGCACCTGCATCATTTCCGCCTGTTCCACCGCCTATTCCTCCTCACTCCGGCAAAACGAGTTCGGCAACAATCAACAGTCGCTCTTCGTTTTTATCTGTACAGGTGGAGAGGGTGAGCAACTTTTGACCACCCACTGCCTCCAAGGCCCGATTTTCAATCACATTGCGCTCATTGGCAAGGCGCACCAGTTCCTGCTGCTGCGCCCAGCCGGGTGATGCCAGGATACACACTCCGTCCTGCTCCGCACTGGCGACGCCCGCGCTTTTGATTTCAAACGTGTATTGCCGCTCCGCAACAGAAAGAAAAATCTGTGTGTTCGCAGCCGCAAATTCAGCGTCCAGGAAAGCATTGAGCTGACCGAAACCAAGGTTGGGATCCTGACCAGGAGCTGTGAAGGTGTGCCCGTAGATGATCGTGTTTGTGCTCAGAGCATCGCCAGACAGGTTGCATTCATAATCGGCAAAAAAGCAACCGTCGTGGCTTGGCTCGCCCAATTCGTTTCGGCGCAGGTAATATTCATTGTCCTCCGCCTGCTGTACCGGGCCATCGATATTGGTACCCGGCACGGTCAGCCATGCAACGGTATCCGGGTTTTCTGCCTGGGCTTCTGCCAAACGCGGATCTGCGGGTGCTTGCAGCTGCTCCGCTGCCTCATTCGATACACTGACAGGTTCTTCTGGTTGCACAGCTACATCAGCACAGCCAACAAGCAGAAGAAAAGCGAGGGCTATGATCACGATCCGTTTCATTGTCTCTTGCCGCCTTTCTTATCCGCGCTCAGTACATAATGCCCGAGCAGCGAAGTTTTGATTTTATTTTCGAGTTCCGGGTCTTCCACTACGATCAGGTGAAGATACCGCTCTCCCCTTTTGATCGACGGCAGAGATACAAACAGCCCTTCTTTACCCTCGATCACTTTTGCCTCCCGGATGGTCAACAGCTTTTTGCCATTACTATGTGTCAGCTGCACATCGGCAGTGGCCCGCAGCGTTCCCGCTGCGGGTCCGGCCAGTTTAAAGTTTTTGATGGTAACTCTCATCGCTGTTGCGCCTCCCACAGAGCCAACGCCTCCAAAATGCGTTGCTCCACTTCTATTACAATAAATTTGGACAGGAAAGCCGTGCAGCCAGTCCGGCTTTCCTTCCATCTCGTGCCTAAGCTACAATGA
>NZ_CALXHK010000013.1:0-49071 GCF_944388085.1 Candidatus Allofournierella excrementigallinarum
ATGACCTGGCCGCCGGTGAGGATGGCGATGTCCTGCAGCATCTCCTTGCGGCGGTCGCCGAAGCCGGGGGCCTTGACAGCCACGCAGGTGAAGGTGCCGCGCAGGCGGTTGACGATCAGGGTGGACAGAGCCTCGCCCTCGATGTCCTCAGCGATGATGACCAGCTTCTTGCCGCTCTGGACGATCTGCTCCAGCAGGGGCAGCAGGTCCTGAATGACGCTGATCTTCTTGTCGGTGATCAGGATGTAGGCGTCGTCGATGACAGCCTCCATCTTCTCGGTGTCGGTGACCATGTAGGGGGTGATGTAGCCGCGGTCGAACTGCATGCCTTCCACAACTTCGGAGTAGGTCTCGGCGGTCTTGCTCTCCTCGATGGTGATAACACCGTCGGCGCTCACCTTCTCCATGGCCTCGGCGATCAGCTCACCCACGGTGGCGTCGCCGGCGGACACGGTGGCCACACGGGCGATGTCCTGGGAGCCGTTGATCTTCTGGCTGTTGGCGGCAAAGGCCTCCACAGCAGCCTTCACGGCCTTCTGCATGCCGCGCTTCACGTCCATGGGGTTGGCGCCGGCGGCAACGTTCTTCATGCCCTCGCTCACCAGGGCCTGGGCCAGCACGGTGGCGGTGGTGGTGCCATCGCCCGCGGCGTCGTTGGTCTTGGTGGCGACTTCGCGCACCAGCTGGGCGCCCATGTTCTCAAAGGCGTCCTTCAGCTCGATCTCTTTGGCGATGGTCACGCCGTCGTTGGTGATGATGGGGCTGCCAAACTTCTTGCCCAGCACCACGTTGCGGCCCTTGGGGCCCAGGGTGATCTTGACGGTATCCGCCAGGGTGTCAATGCCGGCGCTCAGGGCCTTGCGGGCCGCCTCGCCATGCAGGATCTGTTTAGCCATAATGCTCTATCTCCTTTTTATCTGGTTTCAAAAGAAAGTTTATTCTTCGACGATGGCAAGAATGTCGCTCTGACGCACGATGGTGCATTCCTCGCCGTCCACCTTGACTTCGGTGCCGGAGTACTTGCTGGTGAGGACCTTGTCGCCCACCTTGACAAGCATCTCCACTTCCTTGCCATCCACCATGCCGCCGGGGCCGACAGCCAGCACAACGGCTACCTGGGGCTTCTCTTTGGCGGAACCCGCCAGAATGATGCCGCTCTTGGTGGTTTCTTCGGCTTCCACGGTCTTGATCACAACGCGGTCAGCCAAGGGTTTGATCTGCATAAGAATGCCTCCTGTTCGAACTATAAAATAAATTGCATTGCCGCGATTTGTTTAGCACTCGTTGCTCCTGAGTGCTAATATATATTTTATCCACTTATCTTTCAAAAATCAAGAGGGTAAATTAAAAAATTTTTGTGAACAGCTTCCCACGGCTCCTCCTCCGCCGCAGCGCGGTGTTTTTGGGCAAAAAATGGGGCCGCCCCCGCATTGGGAGCGGCTCTGTGCGCCCGGCGGCCATCCGGGCGGAACGTGTCAGTTTTTGGCAGGCAGAAGGATGCGAGCGTCAAGAGGGCAGACACAGGCCGAAAGCCCCATGCGTTCTTCGCATTCGCCGTCCTCGGTGACGACGATGGGCCGCCCGTCCAGCACTTCCACCTCTACCCGGCGCACCCGGCGGAACAGCGCGATGTCCCGATAGGCCGGAGCGACCTGGCGGTTTTGGTTGTGGGCGCCCTTTTTTTAGCCGCCGATGACCCGCGCCACCGCGACACGGCCGATCTTGCGAATGAGGACAAGGTCCAGCAGGCCGTCCTGCATGTTGGCCTCGGGCGCGGCCACATAACCGCCGCCGTAGGCTTTGCCGTTGCAGATGGCAAGCATCAGGAATTCGCCGGTGATGACCTCGCCGTCCGCCTGCACCCGCAGGCGGTGGCCCAGCGGGCCGCAGATGGACTGCACGATGGAGAGGTTGTAGGCCATCGCGCCGCCGCAGAAGGGCAGCCGGCGGAATTTGGGGATGCCGTAGGCCACCTGGGCGTCCAGCCCGGCGGAGCAGATGGTCGTGGCGATGCCCTTTTCGGTCTGTATCAGGTCGATGTCCACGGCCGGGCCGCGCATCATCCGCTCAAGGTCGAGGAATGGCTCTCTGCCGCCGAAGTTGCGAACGAAGTCGTTGCCGCTGCCGCAGGGGATGCAGCCCACCGCCGCGTTGGCGCGCCCCCGAACGCCCCGCAGCACCTCGTTGAAGGTGCCGTCGCCTCCGCAGGCGTACAGCCGCACCTCCTCCCCTGCCTCGGCCTGTTCGGCGGCCAGTTCCACGGCATGGCCCGGGTATTCGGTGAGCAGTATCTCGTAGTCCGCGCCAAGATTCTTTGCCGCGTCGATGATCTGCGGCACCAGCGTGCCGCTGGCGTCCGCTTTGCCGGAAACGGGGTTGACGATGAACACGTGCCGCATTTTCAGCGCCCCTTATCTCACAGTATTTTCGGCCCCATCAGGGATGACGCAGGCCGGCGTTTAGCCCGACTGCCTGCACAAAAGCTTCTGTTTCCTCCACCGCTTGCGGAATGCGCGGAATTCCTTGCCGGCCATGCGGCTTTCTTCCCTTGCGGCCTTCATGGGCCTATTTTACCATAGATGCCCGCGTATTCCAACACAAAAAACGGCCCCGCATTTTTGCGGGCGCGGCAGGGCCGTTTGATTCATAGGTTTCAGCCAAGGGGCAGGAGAAGTTCCGCCCTGCCGCCGCGGCCGGTGTTGGAAAGGCGCAGTTCCCCGCCGTGGCTTTTGGCCACCCGGCCCGCAAAATAAAGGCCGAGCCCCAGGTGGCCGCTTTGAGGGCGGCTGGCGTCGCTGGTGAAAAAGGGCTGGTCGCCTTTGGCCAGCGCCCCGGCGGAAAAGCCGGGGCCGGAATCCTCCACCGCGACGGAAAGGCGGCCGCCGGCGGCATGGAGGGTCAGGGATATTTCGCCTCCGCGGGGCGTGTAGCGCACCGCGTTGTCCAGCAGGTTGCCCACCGCCCGGTCAAGGCTGACGCGGTGCACCGTCACGCTGCCCGCAGGCGCACCGACGCAGTGAAAGGCGATCTGTTTTGCGGCGCAAAAGCCCTGGTCGGCGCTCTGCCAGCCTTCTGCCAGCAGTCGCAGCTCCACCGTCTCTTTCCGTCCCCCGCCCTCCGGCCCGGAGGCGGCCATCGTTCGCAGCTGCGCCACATAGTCTTCCAGCCGCAGCGCCCCCCGAAGGATAGCCTCGACATTCTGCCGCTGGGCAGCGGTAAGCGCGTCCTCTGCCAGAAGTTCCGCGTTGCCGCTGACGATGCTGAGGGGCGTTTTCAGGTCGTGGGTCAGGGCGGCCAGTTCCAGGCTGCGCTGCTGCTCCATCGCCCACTGTTCCTGCAGTGAGGCGGCAAGGCTGGCGCGCAGGGTCTCCATCGCCTGCAGGGTCTCGTCGAACTCCTGCACGCGGGCGTGGACGGCAAAGGGCAGGTCCAGCCGCCGGTCGGTGATGGTGCGGGCCGCGCCGGTGAGCAGCGCGGCATCGCGCCGAAGAAGGCCCGCGAAATGGCGGCTGGCCGCCGCCCCCGCGATGAGCCAGGCGGCCAGCAGGAGCAGGAGGGCGCAGGTCTGGAATTCCGGCATGCGCCGCTGGAGGGCCGACGTGCCGTAGGGCATGGAGTAATCGTATTGGACAACACAGCCGGTCCCGTCAGGCAGGCGCGCCACCTTGTGGTACTGGGTGTAAAAAACGCCTTTGGGCGAAAGGTCGCCCGCCAGGGCCTGCCGGGCGTATTCCAGGCGGCGTTCGCTCATCGGGCCGGAGCGCAACAGTTCCCCGCCTTCGTCAAAAACGGCCCAGCGGTAATAGTATGGAAGCTGTTCCGGGGCAAGGGAACCGTTTTCCAGCGCAGGCACGACCACTTCCAGGCCGTTTGCGGCAGTGGACGCCGGGTAAACAAATCCGCACCGCATGAGGCCAGGTCAGCGCGCCCCACCACAGAACGGCAAGGAATGCCATCACCGTGCCTGCGGTGAGCAGATACCTCCAGAACAGGGCCGCCAGCCCGGGGCGCCGCTTCATTCGCTTTTCCATTTATACCCCACTCCCCACACGGTCTCGATCGGCGCCGCGCCCGCCGCCCGCAGCTTGGCCCGGATGTTTTTGATGTGCTCGGTCACGGCGGCGGCAGAGGGCAAAACCGTCCTCGCCGGGCATCATCACATCCAGCAGGATGCAGTCTGCCCAGCGGCAGGCCGCCCCGTCCACCCGCTGCCCGTCCCGGCAGGCCGAGACCTGATGGCCGTCCCGTTCCAGGGCGGCCTTGAGCAGCGCGCACAGATCCCCGTCGTCGTCCACCACAAGGATGTGTGCCATCGCCGTCACCTCAGTTCAAAAGAAGATACAGCCCCCAGGAGAGGGCGTAGAAAGCATAGATGTGGGCGGGATAAAAGACGTAGAAAAGCGCCTTGTGCCCTTTGCCCCGCCGGCCATTATACCACAGCATCAGGGGCGCTGCCAGAACGCCGTAGATCTCGTAGTAAATGGTGAACAGCTGGGTCCAGACGAATCCCGGCATTTGGGAGGCCATCAGGCCCATATAGACCACGCCATACAGGAGATAATACACTGTAAAGGCAGCCACCTGCACGCCCCTGCGCTTGCGGAAGAGATAGAGCACCAGCCCCATCACCAGCACCGGCCAGCTGCTGTCGCCTGTCATGCCCCAGAGCGGCAGCACGGAATAGCAGACAAAACCCGGCAGGCCGGAAAGCGCCGGGAACGCCATTGCCAGCCAGGTGGCTGCAAAGGGCCAGGCCAGGGGCATCGCCACCGCCGCGAGGCCGGGCAAAAACCGCTTTTGCCCCAGCCAGTCGATGCCCTGCCAGACTGCCATCAAAATCACAAAGGTGGTCATCATGCCGTTGGCGGGGAAAAAGCCGTCCGGCCGCACCGGCAGGCCGCCGAAGGCCATGAGATAATACAGCAGCGACATTGCCGCAGAGATGGCATAGACCTTCAAAAAATACTTTTTCCTGCTGCGGGTGTGGGTGAAGCCCTCCACCAGGCAGAACAAAAACAGCGGCGCGCTCACCCGCCCTGCCATACTGAACCACTCCGGGATGACGCCGGTGAAGCCGAAAAAGTAGTGGATGTGATCCAGCACCATCGTCACCAGGGCGATCCACTTCAGCCCGGTCTCGGTGATGCCCCCTTTTGGGGCCGGTTGTGTTGTTTCCATTGCAAAACGCTCCTCTCAAGGTTTCTTTTGCCATGGTAACAGCCGTTTCTAAGGAAAGTATAAGGGATGCGCGTTTTTTTCAAAGGAAAAGCCCCCCGGGCGGACCCGGAGGGCTTTGTGCTTGCTGTATGAGGATGTTTTAAACGGCTCAGCCGAAGTAACGCTCCAGCAGGCCCTGCATGCCGCGGCCGTGACGGGCCTCGTCCTTGGCCATCTCGTGAACGGTGTCGTGGATGGCGTCCAGGCCCAGCTCCTTGGCGCGCTTGGCGATATCCATCTTGCCGCTGCAGGCGCCGCACTCGGCGTCCACACGCATCTGCAGGTTCTTCTTGGTGCTGTCGGTCAGAACCTCGCCCAGCAGCTCGGCGAACTTGGCGGCGTGCTCGGCCTCCTCAAAGGCATAACGCTTCCAGGCCTCGGCGATCTCGGGGTAGCCCTCGCGGTCGGCCACGCGGCTCATGGCCAGGTACATGCCCACCTCGCTGCACTCGCCGTTGAAGTTCATGCGCAGGCCCTCGATGATGTCCTCAGGCACGCCCTCCTTGGCGATGCCCACCACATGCTCGGTGACGTAGGTGTTCTCGGTCTTCTCCACGAACTTGTCCTTGGGAGCCTTGCAGACGGGGCAGAACTCAGGGGCAGCGCCCTCGGCGATGTAACCACAAACGGTGCAAACGAACTTAGACATTTTCTCTTCCTCCAAATCGTTTTAAAAGTTTTGCATTGAAGCGGTCCCTATAAATAGGAATCATTCTCTGTTATGTTCACAGTATAGCACAACAAAAAGGTTCCGTCAACAGGAAAATCATGAAAAACCTATGAATTTTTGCGCCGGTCCCGCGGCTGGGTGGAAAAGCCCATTTTGCCCAGCGCCGGCAGCAGGGCGGCCAGGCTGGAGCTGGTCACAAGGCCCATGCCAAGGCCGCAGACGATCATGATGGGGGCGTAGGTGAGGGCCAGCGCGCTGCTGAGCAGAAAGCTGGCGGCGATGAGCTGGCCGATGTTGTGGCCCAGCGCGCCGCACACCGACAGGATAAAGTAGGTGGGGCGGCGCGGCAGTTTGTAGAGCAGCCACATCACCAGCACCGAAACAAGGCCCCCGCTGAGGGATAAAAGCCCCGCGGTGGCGCCCCGGGTCAGCCCCACGAAAAAGGCCTTGAGCACGGTGAGGGTGAGCGCCTGGGGAAAGCCCATGAAAAACAGCGCATACATGACCACGATGTTCGCCAGGCCGATTTTGACGCCGGGGATGAGCCCCAGCAGCGGCGTGATGGCGCTCTCCATGAAAGACAGCGCCATGGCCAGCGCAAACAGCAGGCCGGACAGCGCCACCTGGCGGGTTTTGTTGTTTCGCATGGCGTTCTCTCCTTAGTAATAAGGTTTTGGCTGGTTATCAGTCTAAGCCGCTTTGCCCCATCTGTCAAGAAAAAAGCGCCGGAATTGACCTTCTTCGCAATATCTTTTATAATAGGTGCAAACGCGCTCCCCGCTTGGGTAGCGACGCAACGGAGGTGGTCTCATGCGCCGCGCGCTTCTGGCAGCGGTTTGCTGCGGCTTTGCCCTTTTGCTGGTCGGCTGCGGCTTCAAGGATGGAACATACACAGCCGAATTCCAAAGCTTTGACAGCCTGGGCTACAAAGACCGGCTCCAGATCACCGTGGAGGACGGCGTCATCACCGACGCCCGGTTCGACGGGGTGAACGAAGCGGGCGGCCTGAAAAGCGAGGATGAAGCCTACGCCGGTCGGATGCGCCCCCTCTGCGGCACCGACCCGGCCGGGATACGCCAATATTACAGCGACGCCCTGACCGGCCTGGATGACCCAAAGGGCCTGGAGGCCGACGGCGTCAGCGGCGCGACGGTGTCGGCGCAGCACTTTGAAGCGCTGTGGCAGGCGCTGCAATCGCCCATGAAAAAAGGCGAGACCTCGCCCGTGGTGGTGGCGGACATCCCGGAATTTTCGCCGGAGGAAGGCATCGGTGAATAATGTGTTAAAATTTGGCACACACTTGCACTGAGGCTTGCATTCCACCGGGATATAGTGTAGAATTCCCATAAGGCTTTCAAAAAGGAGAGTACGACAAATGAAAAAGATCGTTTCGCTGCTCATGGCAGTTTCCCTTTGTGCGTTTGCCCTGGCCGGCTGCGGCGGCGGGTCCGAGACCGCCTCGTATAACCTGGACGACATCGTCGCCACCGTGGAAAAGGCCAATCCGGTGAGCAACTCCCGCGATGTGGACGACAATTTCATCCAGCTGGATATGCTGCTCACTCCTGAAAACATCGAGGAGTACGCCGGCAAGGTGAGCAGCGACCAGAGCAACAGCGCGCTGATCGTGGCCATCAAGGCGGTGGAGGGCAAGGCTTCCGCCGTGGAGGAAGAGCTGAACGCCTACAAAACCAGCATCTCCACCGGCGGCCTGTACGCTGAATTTGCGGACAAGGAGGCCATGGCCGCCGACGCCCGCATCGTTGCGAAGGGCGATTATCTGGTGATGGTGGTCGCCAATACCGAGGGCGCCGACTACACTGAAATCGACACCGCGCTGGACGAGGCTCTGAAATAAGGCACACCGCGCTGAGCTTTGAAAATGAGGCCGATACCTGCGTTTTCCAGGTACCGGCCTTTTGTGTGAAAGGGAGGGCCGTTTTTTGATCTTCAGCACGATTTTGTTTCTGTTCCGTTTTCTGCCCATCACGCTGGCGCTTTATTATCTTGCCCCGGCAAAACTGAAGAATCTGGCGCTGTTTTTGTGCAGCCTTGTGTTCTATTCCTGGGGCGAGGTCAAATTCTTCCCCGTGATGGTGGTGCTCATCCTCATCAACTATACTTGCGGCCTGTTGATGGAAAAGTTTGACCACAGCGTCAGGGCACGGCGGGTGCTGCTGGTGGCGTCCATCGTGGGCAGTCTGTCCATGCTGGTGTTCTTCAAATACTCAAACTTCCTCATCGGCACTGTAAACAGCCTGTTCGGGCTGTCCATCGGGCTCATCGAGGCGGCCACGGTGCTGCCGCTGGGCATCAGCTTCTATACCTTCCAGACCATGAGCTATTCCATCGACGTTTACCGCCGGGATGTGCCCGCCGAACACAGCATCATTGACTTTGGCGCCTATGTGGTCATGTTCCCCCAGCTGATCGCCGGCCCCATCGTGAAATACCGGGATGTGGCCGCCCAGCTGCATGTGTATAAAAACCGCTACCGCCTTTCCCAGATCCAGGACGGCATCTGCCTGTTCGTGTTCGGCCTGGCCAAAAAAGTCCTGCTGGCGGACATGATCAGCCAGCTGTGGTACGACATCATCGGCCAGTGGTCCGGCGGGACGCTGGAGATCGCCGGTGTCGGCCTGGAAAACGCCAGCACGCCCCTTGCGTGGCTGGGGCTTCTGGCCTACAGCCTGCAGCTGTATTTCGACTTCTCCGGCTACTCCCTGATGGGCATCGGCATGGGCAAGATGCTGGGCTTCGACTTCCCCATGAACTTCAATCTGCCCTACATTGCCGGCAGCATCACCGACTTCTGGCGCCGGTGGCACATGACCCTTTCCAGCTGGTTCAAGGAGTATGTGTACATCCCCCTGGGCGGCAACCGCCGCGGCATCAAGCGCCAGATCTTCAACATGTTCGTGGTCTGGTCCCTCACCGGCATCTGGCATGGCGCCGACTGGAACTTCATGCTCTGGGGCGTCTACTACTTCGTGCTGCTGACCATTGAAAAGGTCTTTTTGCTGGACAAGCTGAAAAAGGGCAAGGTCTGGCCCCATGTCTACACCCTGTTCCTGGTGGCGGTGGGCTGGGCGCTGTTCGTGGGCAACGAGAGCGGCGTGGGCCTTTCGCTTTTGTTCCAGAAGCTGTTCATCCCCAGCGGCGGCGTTGGCTGTTTGTATTTCCTGCGCAATTACGGCGTGCTGCTGGCGGTGTGCATCGCCTGCTGCACTCCCCTGCCGCTGAAAATTTACGACAGGATCAAGGAGAACACCTTCATGCGCATCGCGCTGGTGGGGCTGCTGCTGGTCTTGTGCATCGCGTATATCGTGGCGTCCACCAACACGCCGTTCCTCTATTTCCGGTTCTAAGGGGGTGCGAGACTGATGAAGGAAAAATGGAATGAACTGAAAAAGTATCCCCTGCTGGTGCTGTTTTTCGTGTTCCTGTTCGGGTTCATGTTTCTGGACATGGCCTGGCCCAAGCGGGAATACAGCGACCTGGAGCGCCGGGACCTGGCCCAGGTGCCAAAGTTCAGCCTGACAAAACTCTTTGAAAATGTGTGGACCAGCGAGTACGACAACTACACCAAAGACCAGGTGGTGGGCCGCGACATGTGGCTGCGCCTGCAGAGCCGCAGCGAGAGCCTGCTGTTCCAAAAGCAGGAGATCGGCGGCGCGCTGCTGGGCGATGACGAGATGCTCTTCGCCCAGACGCTGGCCCTCAAGCCCACCGAGGAGCGCATCCTGAAAAGCAACATCCAGCAGAGTTCTTCGTTCGCGCTGCGCTACCCCGGCAAGGTCACCCTGATGATCACGCCTTCCGCGAGCGTGATCTATCCCGACAAACTGCCCGCCAACGCCCCCCTGCTGGATGAAAACGCGCTGCTGGACACCATTTTCTCTATGCACGAGGGCGCCAACTGCATCGATCTGCGAGAAGCTTTCAGTGCTGCCGCGGAGGATACCCAGCTCTACTACAAGACCGACCACCATTGGACCACCGACGGCGGAGCGTATCTGGCCTATCAGGAATACTGCCGCTCTTTGGGCCTGACCCCCATGGAAGTGAGCGCCGGGGACTTTGGCCAGGTGCCGGACTTCTATGGCACCACCTACTCCAAGTGCCTGCGGTGGGACCAGACGCCGGACACCATCTCCTACCTGGACATTCCCGATCAGATGACCGTTTGGAAGACCAACGCCCGGGGCGAGGCCACCGAACCGCAGTTCACCAGCGGCCTGTATGAGATGGAAAAGGCCAAGACCGCCGACAAGTACTCCATGTTCCTTTACGGCAACCAGGGCTACGTCACCATCGAAGGCCGCGGCGAGGGCCGTGTGCTGGTGGTGAAAGACAGCTATGCCAACAGCTTTGTCCCCTACCTCATCGAGAACTACGCCGAGATCTGCGTCATCGACCCCCGCAGCTACCGGAACAGCATCGACGCGCTGATGCAGCGGGAGCAGTTCGATCAGGTCCTGCTGCTGTTCAGTTTCCAGACCTATTCCACCACCAATATCTCCAGCTACCTGGCCGCCTCGGCCGGCGAGGGCTGAAGCCTTTCCAACGCCCCTGCACGGTTTGTGCGGGGGCGTTGATTTTTCCGCTAACGCGCCCACTTTTTACGGACATTTTACATTTCGGGGTGGGAAAACCGGCGCAAATGCTTTATACTTGAATCGAATGAGATCCGCGCGGCCCCCGCCGCGGCCCCGCCTTTTCGAGGCAGGGCCGGCAGCCCGGGCGCGGACCGATTTGAAGGGAGAGCATCCATGTCCGTGATCTATGTTTTGGAAGATGACAACAGCATCCGCGAGCTGGTGGTGTACACGCTGAACCACTCCGGCCACGATGCCCAGGGATTCGGGCTGCCCAGCCAGTTCTGGGCGCAGATGGCAAAAGCCGCGCCCGACCTGCTTTTGCTGGATATCATGCTGCCCGAGCAGGACGGCATCGAAATTTTGAAACAGCTGCGGGCAGAGCCCGCCACCCGCAAGCTGCCGGTCATCATGCTCACCGCCAAGGGCAGTGAATACGACCGTGTGCTGGGGTTGGACAGCGGCGCAGACGATTACATCCCCAAGCCCTTCGGTATGATGGAGCTTGTGGCCCGCGTCAACGCGCTGCTGCGCCGCACCGCTCCCGGCGAGCAGGTCATGGAGTACAAGGCGGGCGGTCTTTCCGTCTGCCCCGCCCGGCATCAGGTGCTGGCGAACGGCCGCCCCGTCACCCTGACGCACAAGGAATTCGAGCTGCTGAGCCTGCTCATCCAGTCGCCCGGCATCGTGTTCACCCGGGAGCAACTTCTCCGGGAGGTCTGGGGCTATACCTTTGACGCCGAGAGCCGCACTCTGGACGTGCATGTGCGCACCCTGCGCCAGAAGCTGGGCGAGTGCGGAAGCTGCATCGAAACGGTGCGGGGCTCCGGCTACCGCATCCGGGAGAACGAACAATGAGCAAACGTATTTTCAAAGCGATGATGGCGGTGACTCTCACCACCCTGCTCGTGTGCATGGCTTTGTTCATCGCCATCCTGTTTCCCTATTTTGAAACGCAGCTTTCCGACGAGTTGAGGAACGAGCTGGAATACCTTGCCCCCAATGTGGAACGGGACGGCCTTGGCTATCTGGAGCGCCTGGGCGACGGGCAGAACCGGCTGACCCTCATCGACGCCGACGGCACCGTGCTTTTTGACAGCGACGTCGACCCCGCGCAGATGGAAAACCACGCCGACCGCCCGGAGGTCATCCAGGCCATTGCCGAGGGCGCCGGCGAAAGCAGCCGTTATTCCGAAACGCTGACCGAAAAAACCATCAACTGCGCCATACTGCTGGAAAACGGCCAGGTGCTTCGCATCTCCAGCACCCAGTATTCCAGCATGGCGCTGCTGGCAAGCCTCACGCCTTCCCTGCTGCTGGTGCTGATCTTTGCGGCTCTGGTGGCGGTGACCATCGCCTACAAATTGAGCCAGCGGCTCACAAAGCCCCTCAACGAAATCGACCTGGAGCATCCCCAGGTGAATCAGGCGCCCTACGATGAGCTCAAGCCCCTTCTGCGCCGCCTGCACCACCAGAACCGGCAGATACGCGAGCAGATCCAGCAACTGCAGGCCCAAAAACGCCAGTTCACCGCCATCACCGACAACATGCGGGAGGGGTTTCTGGTGCTGGACGCCGACGGGCTGGTGCTCTCCTACAATTCCAGCGCCACCCGCCTTTTGCAGCCGGAAAAGCCGCTGGACGGCCGCAATATCCGAGAACTGACCGATGAACCCGATTTTCTGGAGAGCCTGCACGGCGCCCAGGAAGGCGAGCATGTGGAGAGCCTCGTTCCCCTGCACGGGCGCATCTGCCAGCTGTTCGCAAATCCCGTCTATCAGGAGAGCACCCTCACCGGCATCGTGCTGGTGCTGCTGGACGTGACCGAACAGCAGGAACGGGAGGGCCTGCGGCGGGAATTCAGCGCCAATGTGTCCCACGAGCTCAAGACTCCCCTCACCTCCATCGCCGGCATCGCCGAGATCATGAAAAGCGGCATGATCGCCCCCTCGGACGTGCCTCACTTCGCCGGCAAAATTTACGATGAATCCCAGCGCCTCATCCAGCTTGTACGGGACATTATCCGCATCTCCCAGCTGGACGAGAATAACATCCACGACACCCCGGTGCCGGTGGAGCTGAAAGAGTGCGCCGCCCGCAACCTCAGCCTGCTGGAAAGTGCCGCCGACGCCGCCGACGTCACCCTGCATCTGGAGGGCGGCGAGGCGGTCATCCAGGCGGTGCCCGCTATTTTGGACGAGATGGTGTACAACCTCTGCGAGAACGCGGTGAAGTACAACAAACCCGGCGGAAGCGTCACCGTGTCTGTGCGGTCAGACGCCGCCCACGTCACCCTGGAAGTGGCGGACACCGGCATCGGCATCGCCCCGGAGCATCACAGCCGGGTGTTCGAGCGATTCTACCGGGTGGACAAAAGCCACTCCAAAGAGATCGGCGGCACCGGGCTGGGCCTTTCCATCGTAAAGCACGGCGCGGCCTTCCACCATGCCCAGGTGGAGCTGGAAAGCGCGCTGGACAAAGGCACCGCCGTGCGCATCATCTTCCCTCGGAACGCCTCTTCTTGAGTGAATACTTTCGTTCATGCAAAAGCCTCTGACAAGCAATTTTGCTTGCCAGAGGCTTTTGCTGTTTTATTCTTCTTCCTGCTCGTACTGGTCCTGTTCTTCCAGCAGCTTTTCCCACTCGTCGAAAAGCTCCTGTTGGTGGAAGCGGGTGTCCTCCAGCTCGTCGCAGGTGTCCCGCAGGAGGATGTGGTCCCGCAGCACCTCGGGGTCGTTGATGGAATTTTCCAGCTCCACCACCCGGGCGCCGATGGCCTCTATCTCATCCTCCACCGCCTTGATGCGGGCGCGAAGTTCCGCGCGGCGGCGGCGCTGTTCCTTGCCGTAGGAGGCTTTGCCGCCGGTGGCGGTTTGCGCTGCGGGGGCCGGTTCGGGCGCTGCCTGGCCGCGGCCCATCATCTTTTCGTAGCTTTCATAGAGGGTGGCCTTGCCGTTCTCGATGTAAAGGATGGGGCAGGCCAGGCTGTTCATCAGATAGCGGTCGTGGGTGATGAGCAGCAGCGTGCCTTCGTAGGCCGTGAGGGCCTCGGTGAGGCTGTCCCGGGTATAGATGTCCAGGTGGTTGGTGGGCTCGTCCATGAACAGCAGGTTGGGCCGTTCCAGCACGATCTCGGAAAGGCGCAGGCGGGCAAGTTCGCCGCCGGACAGCGCGCTGCAGGGCTTGAACACGTCCTCGCCCCTAAAGCCGAAGCGGGCCAAATGGCTGCGCACTTCCAGCTCGGTCATACGGGGCCACTTGTCCCAGATCGCGTCGATGACGCGGCCGCCGCGGCGAAGCTGCTGCTGCTCGAAAACGCTGGCCTTTGCCCCGGCGCCCAGCCGCACCATTCCCCCGCTGGGCTTACGGCGCCCGGCCAGCACCTGCAGCAGGGTGGATTTGCCCGCGCCATTGGGGCCGGCGATAACCAGCCGCTCGCCCCGCAGCACCTGCAGGTCAAAGGGTTCCAGCAGCGTGCGGCCTTCGATCTTGACACAGAGGTTTTTGAGGGTCAGCAGTTCGTTGTAGGGTGTGACGTCGAACTCAAAGCGGAATTTCAGCTGCTGGGGCCCGCTGGCGGGCTTTTCGGTGATATCCAGCTTTTCCAGCTGCTTGCGGCGGCTCTGGGCCATTTTGGTGGTGGAAGCACGCACCAGATTGCGGGCGATGTAGTCCTCCAGCTTCTGAGCCTTGGCCACGTCGGCGTCGTGCTGCTTTTGCTGCAGGGCCACCGCCGCCTCTTTCTGGGGCAAAAAGGCGGAGTAATTGCCCTTGTAGCTGGTCAGGCCGTGGCCTTCCACTTCCCAGATACGGGTGCAGACCTCGTCCAGAAAATAGCGGTCATGGCTGACCACCAGCACCGCGCCGGAATAGCTCTTCAGGTAGCCTTCCAGCCATTCCATGGTGATGAAATCCAGATGGTTGGTGGGCTCGTCCAAAATCAGCACGTCCGGGCGCTGGAGCAGCAGCCGCGCCAGGCACAGCCGGGTGTGCTCGCCGCCGGAGAGCACCGCCACGCTTTTCTGATAGGTCTCCGGCCCAAAGCCCATGCCGCTGAGCACCTTTTTGATATTCACGTCCATGTTGTAGCCGTCAGCCGCGTCAATGACCGCCGAAAGCCTGGCATGCTCTGCCAGGACCTCCTGGTCGTGTGGGGCCTTTTCCAGTTTTTTCTCCAGCAGGCGCATGCGGTTCATGGCGTCCAGCACCGGCGCAAAGGCATTGCGCATCTCGCCGTAAACGTCCTGCCGGGGGTCCAGCTGGCTGTTCTGTTCCAGATACCCCAGGCTCACGCCCCGGGTCAGCTGCATTTCCCCCTCGTCGGGCTGATACTCACCGCAGAGGATCTTGAGCAGAGTGGTCTTGCCGGCGCCGTTTTCGCCCACGATGCCAATGCGTTCCCCCTGCTCCACCGTGGCGCTGATGCCCTCAAGGACCACCATCTCGCCAAAGCTTTTTCCGATGTTTTGTAAGGATAGTACCATGTTCGTTCCGTTTCTTTGGCAGAGCCGCCTCAGCCGCCCTGCTCAAACTGATGTTTGCGCCGGGTCTGGCCCACGTTTTCCAGTTCGTCCGACTCCATGACGATGGCGTACAGTTCCTCCCAGGTGCGCACGGTATGGGTGGGCCCGTTCTCTGCGGGAGCTTCCTTGCCTTCCCAATTGAACCAGCAGGTATCCAGCCCTGCGTTCTGGCCGCCCTTCACATCGGCGGTGAGGCTGTCGCCCACCACCAGCACCTTGCCCCGGTTCTCGATGCCCAGGCTGCGCAGGGCTGTCTCAAAAAAGCGGCGGTTTGGTTTTTCCACGCCGAGGCGCTCGGAGATGAACACAGCGTCCATATACGCGCCCAGGCCGGACTCTTTCAGCCGCTTTTCCTGCACATGCTCCACACCGTTGGTGACCACCGCAAGGGTGGCCACCTCCGACAACTCCTTCACAGCCTCCAGCGCGCCGGGCATCAGGTCGGGATGCTCGCTGAGGCGGTCCAGATAGAAGGCGTTCATCCGCGCCGTGTCGCCGGAGGCTCCCAGCGCCGCCAGCAGTTCCTCAAAGCGGCGGACCACCAGCTTGTCCCGCTTGATCTGGCCTTTTTCCAATGCGGCCCAGAGGCCCTTGTTGATGGTGTGGTAGGTGTGCTCCACTTCATCGGTGGCAGGCAGGCCGAACTCGCTCATCGTTTCGTGAAAAGCCTTGTGCTCGGCAGCAGCAAAATCCATCAAGGTGCCGTCCACATCCAGCAAAAGGCAATGATAATATGCCATGGGTCGATCTCTCCCTTTTCATATCCTTTGCCGCCCTTTCCGGCGGCGCTTACCTTGTCTATTATCGCTTATTCCGCCCCATTCGTCAAGGGAAGCGGCGCACAGATGCAGCGGCACCCGGACATGCCGAAGCCATTGTCCGGGTGCCGCCGCGCTCACAGGTCGATGATGGGATAAGCGCCTTCCTCCGACGCCGTGCAGCCGCAGCGGCCGCCGGTGCATTCCACAGGGTCAGGATCAGGTTCCGGCTCGGGCGTGCAGGTGCAGCTGTCCTCGCAGCTGCAACAGTTCTGGCAGCCGCAGGAGTTCCTGCAATTGCAGGAACAGCGGCTACCGCAGCCGCAGCATTCGCCGCATCTGCAGTCCGGCGTGGCCACCGGTTCGCCCCAGTTCAGATCATAGTTCTCCACACTGCCGTTGGTCACGTCTTCGTCGCCCGGGGCATACGCCCGCAGGCATTGGCACAAATCAGTCATGGTCAAACGCCTCCCTTGCCCCAATGTATGCAGCCCTGCGAGGGGGTGTGCGCGGGGAGCAGGCAGTACGCTCAGTAGTCGAATTCGCCCTTGACCGAACGGCTGAACAGGCGCGGGATGACTTCATCCGCGGAAAGGCCGTTGTACAGCAGGCCGTTCACTGTCTGGCAGATGGGCAGGTCCACCTTGTATTCCTCGCCCAGCCGCACCAGCGCCTGCACGGTGGAAGCGCCTTCGGCAAGGCGGTCGAAGGGCTCGCCCTTGATGAAGCTCTCGCCGAACTGGCGGTTGTGGCTGTGAGAAGAAAACAGGGTGGCCTGGTAATCGCCCAGGTGGCACAGGCCATAGGCCGAAAGCTCGTTGCCGCCCATGGCGCGGATGAGCCGGGCTATTTCCCGGGCGCCCCGGGCCATCAGCGCGCCCTTGAGGCTGGTGTAGCCCGCCCCGTCCAGCATGCCGGCGGCAATGCCGATGACGTTTTTGGCGGCGGCGCCCACCTCGGTGCCGATGAGGTCGCGCCCTTTGTACAGGCGGATGAGGTCGCTGCTGAGGTTGTTCACGATGAAGTCGGTGGTGGCGGGGTCGTCCGAGTCCACCACCATGCAGTTGGGCACCCCGGCAGAGAAATCCTGCACATGGCCGGGCCCCACCCACACCGCAACCTTCACCGGTTGGGCGACCTCTTCGCGGAACACCTGGGTCAGGCGTTTGCCGGTGGCTACTTCGATGCCCTTCATGCAAAGGATAAAGGTCTTTCCCTTCACATCATGCTGCTGGATCTGCGCCGCCAGCTGCCGAAGCTGCTGGGCGCTGATGGAAATGACCACCACCGGCCCAAAGGCCAGCGCGGCGGCCAGATCGTCCCCCAAAAGAAGCGGATCCGGCAGAGCCTGGTATTCATTTCTGCGCTCGGCCCGAAGCCGGGCAAGCCCGCGGGAGCCGGGGCGGCCCCACAGCAGGACTTCGTTCTTCGCGCAATGGTAGGAGGCCAGAAAAGTGCCCCAACGGCCGCAGCCCAGGACGGAAAGTTTCATGGTGCGTTCTCCTTGCTGTTTTGATTCGTGAAAAGGCCGCCCTGCCGGGCAGGGCGGCCTTTGATGTTATTCGGATTCGTTGCCTTGAGTCGCAGGAGCTGTTGCATTCACTGTGATGCTGGCAGTGCCATCGGTGTACCCATCTGCCTTCACGGTAACAGTAATGGTATAGCTCTTCGCTTCGGACGGCGTAAAGTTGACACTGCTTCCGCTTCCAGAAACATCGCCTCCCCAGGTAATGGTTGCTCCGGAGGGTGCGTTGTTAACAGTATAGGTATACTGCTGGCCAGTGGTAGTATTTGTTTCGCCGCTGATGGAAACATTCATCGTCTGCAGCGCTTTGCCTTCCACGGTGATGGTTGCAGTTCCGCTTACATTACCGATTTTGGCTGTAACAGTATAGGTCACCGGGGAAGTGCTGTTGTTGGCCGGCACAGTCACGGTGGTGCTGGAACCGGAGGTGGCACTCAGAGTTGCACCGGAAGTAACGCTCCAGCTGACGGTCCCCTGCGCATTGCTGGGGGTGACCGTTGCGGTCAATGTTACCGATCCGCCGCTGCTGCTCACGGTAGTGCCGCCGTTCACGGTGATGCCAGTGGGATTCACCACGCCAGCCTTCGCAGTCAGCGTATAGGTGGCGCTGTAGGTCTTGCCGTTCAGGGTCACGTTCGCCTTGATCTCGTAGGTGCCTTCTTTGTCCGGGGTATAGCCGGCGCTGATGCCGCGGCGGAACTCGGTGCCGTTGACGGTCCAGTAGATGTCGTTGTCCACATTGATGCTGGAGCGGTCGCTCACATTGGCGTGCAGGGTAACGCCCTGGCCCACCGTGGTGGTGCCGGAGCTGCCTTCTTTGATGCTCACCACAAGCTTCGCGCCGAACATGGCGGTCACGTTGACGTTCTGCTTGAAGTCCTTGTCGGTGCGGGTGGCGTTGGTGTTGCCGTCGCTCCATTTGAGGAACTCATAGCCGTCGGCAGGCACGGCGGTCACCGAAACGCTGCTCTTGCTGGTCAGGTCCTTGAAGCTCAGGCTGGTGACGCCCTTCTTGTCGCCGCTGGTCAGGGTGCCGCCCACGTTCTTGTCCACATTGTACTGGGCGGTATAGGTCTTTTCATCCGGCGAGGGAGTCGGCGTGGCAGTCACCGTGCCGGTGGAGCCGGTCTTGCGGCGCTCGGGGATGTTGTCGGTGTCAGGGCGGCGGTCCTCAGTGCCCAGGTAGGCATGGGTGCGGGCATATTCCATAATGGCGGTCAGCGCGTCCTTTTTCAGATGGATGTCGCCGGACAGGAAGTACTGAGACTTGCCGTAGCCGTCGTCCCCCACCAGGACTTCGCTGACATTCAGGAATTTGTAGCCATTGTCGGCGCACACCTGAGCCAGCGCATCGTTGAACTCGTTGATCGTCTCCATGCTCATGCTGGCATAGCTGGAGTGGTCCTCGGGGATGGGAGGCACGGCGGAGACGATGATATCGGTGTAGGGATAGGCCGTCTTGACAGCCTCCAGAGCGGTGCGGTAGTTGGAGGCGAAGTCGGAGGCGCTCATGGTGCCGTCGGCGTTGTTGGTGCCCATCATCACGATGATGCGGCGGGGCTTCATCTTGGCCAGCGCATCGGGGATGGAATAGCCGTTGTCATCGCCCTTGAAATAGATGGACTTGTCGGTGGTGAACTCCTGGATACCCAGGCCTTCCACCGCCACCACCTGATCCAGATCCAGCAGATTGTACTGATAGTAGCGGTAGGTGTTGGAGTCGCCCACGAAGATGGTCTCGTTGATATACTCCGCGCCGGCGTCTTCGGTCTCGCCCAGCACAGCGTCGCCGTACTTGCTGGCGTCAAAGCCGCCCGCCACGATCTGGCTGGTGCCGGAGGAAGTCTGGCTGGTGCTGCCCGAATCGGGCTGGCCGCCGCCGGCTTTTGAAACGATGACGCTCACCGCTACGATGGTGATGATCAGCACAAGGGCGCAGATACCCAGCACGATGGCTGCCTGCTTCTGCTTGGGGGTGAGCGGCGCCGGGCCGCCACGGGACTTGCGTCTGTTCTGAGGCATTCGATTGCCCTCCTTTAATCATTTGCTCCCTGGCCGAGGATGAAATCAGCCAGCTGTTCACAGGTCTGAGCCGCGAAGCACGGTTCGAAGGGAAGCAGTTCTTCCCTGCTTCCATATCCGTACAGCACCGCCGCTGCCGGCACCGCGCAGTCTGCCGCGCCGCGCATGTCGTCGGCCCGGTCGCCCACCATGAGCACCCGCGCGCCTTTCAGTTCCGGGCGCACCAGCACCGTGCGCATCACAGCCGTTTTCGTGTCCACGCTCTTGTCTTCACTGGCGCCGCCGATGAAGGTGAAATGATCCGCCAGGCCCAGTTCCCGCAGGATGGGGGTCACCACCGAGGTGGGTTTGGACGTGGCGGTGTAGAGTTTTACACCTGCACGTTGCAGCCGCTGCAGCATTTCCGGCACACCGGGAAACACCTGGCACTGATGCTGGCCCACCTCGTGATAGCGGTCGCGGTAGATGCGCACCATGCGCTCCACATCCTCTTCCCTGCGCATGTGCTCGGCAAAGCTGCGCCGAAGCGGTGGCCCAAGATATCGGTTGAGGTCGATCCTCGCAGGGTCGATGCCCACCGCGCGGAAGGTGTACTCCATGGTCGCGAGGATACCTGGACTGGAATGGATCAATGTGCCGTCCACATCAAACAGCACTGCGTCAAAACAAGCCAAACTGGCACCGCCTTTCCTGTGTTGGGCGCGGCTTTTGGGCCGTGCCGCAGGCGCCGCCTGCCGTTCGAAAGAGCGGGCCGGGTGGACCCGGGGCAGCGCCGGCAAAGTTATTATACCATTTTTCCTGTTCCGACACAACGCAAAGGCGTGGAATTTCACCAGACCGACGTTTATAATACGATACGCTTCCTTTAAATATTGCAAAAAGCCCGGCGCGTCGCCGCGCCGGGCCAAAAATCGCATGATTCAGGAAAGGAGCATCCGGTCGTTGTCCAGTTCACTTCCGCTGGCCTGCTCGAATTTCAGCAGCAGATCCGCCACTTTCAGATTCTTCTTCTCTTCGCCGCTCACGTCATAGATGACGCGGCCCTCATGCATCATGATGAGCCGGTTACCGTACTGGATGGCGTCCTTCATGTTGTGGGTGATCATCAGCGTAGTGAGGTTGTGCTCCGCCACGATCTTTGCGGAAAGCTCCAGCACCTTGGCCGCCGTTTTTGGGTCCAGGGCGGCGGTGTGCTCGTCCAGAAGGAGCAGTTTGGGCTTTTTGAGGGAAGCCATCAGCAGGGTGAGCGCCTGACGCTGGCCGCCGCTGAGCAGGCCCACCTTGGTGGTGAGCCGGTTCTCCAGGCCCAGGCCCAGCATCTTGAGCTGCTCTTTGTACTCTTCCTGTTCCTCCCGGGTGATGCCGGGGCCAAGGCCGCGCCGCTGGCCGCGCCGGGCCGCCAGGGCCAGATTCTCCTCGATCTGCATGGTGGCGGCTGTGCCGATCATGGGGTCCTGAAAGACGCGGCCGATGTACTTTGCCCGCTTGTGCTCCGGCAGGCGGGTGATGTCCACGCCGTCGATCATGATGGCGCCGGAATCCACCGGCCACACGCCCGCCACCGCGTTCAGCAGCGTGCTTTTGCCCGCCCCGTTGCCGCCGATCACGGTGACGAAGTCGCCCTCGTCCAGATGCAGCGACAGGCCGTTCAGCGCCGCCTTTTCGTTGACGGTCCCTGCGTTGAAGGTCTTGGAGATGTTTTTGACGTCAAGCATTGCGGGCGCCTCCCTTCTTCACCGATTTGGAGAAATACCGGTCCTTCCAGTAGGGCACCGACAGGAACAGCGCCACCACCAACGCCGCCAGCAGCTTCAGGTAGTTGGCGTTGAGGCCCAGGGCCAGCACCGCCTGCAGCACAATGTAGTAGATGATGGAGCCCAGCACCACCGCGAACAGCTTGAGGGCGAAATTGACGAACACCTTGCCGAAAATGACCTCGCCGATGATGACGGCGGCCAGACCGATGACGATGGCGCCGCGGCCCATGTTGATCTCACTGGCGCTGTTGTACTGGGCCAGCAGCGCGCCGGAAAGGGCCACCAGGCCGTTGGAGACCACCAGCCCCAGCACCTTGGCAAAGTTGGTGTTGATGCCCTGGGCGCGGGCCATGTTGGCGTTGGCGCCGGTGGCGCGCAGAGAGCAGCCCAGCTCGGTGCCGAAAAACCAGTAGAGCAAAGCGATGATGGCCAGGGTGAACAGGCCGCCCACAAAGATGGGATGCCGCCAGAACGGGCGGGTGCCCTTGGCCACGTCGGTGACGAAGCGCAGGGAGACCAGCAGCTTGTCCAGCATTTCGTTGGTGGTCACGTTGATGGCCACAGTGGCCTTCATTCCCATGATTGCCATATTGATGGAATACAGCCCCAGCTGGGTCAGGATGCCCGCCAGAATGGCCGGGATGCCGCAGGCTGTCTGTAAGAGGCCGGTGACAAGGCCCGCCGCCATGCCCGCCAGCGTGGCTGCCAGCATGGCCAGCCACAGGCTGGCCCCGCCGGTGAACATCACCGCAAACACCGCCGCACCGGTGCACAGAGAGCCGTCCACCGTGAGGTCCGCAATGTCCAGGACGCGGAACGTGATGTACACGCCGATGGCCATGATGCCCCAGATCAGCCCCTGGGACACAGCGCCCGGCAGCGCGTTGAGAAAATCCATGAGTCTTCCCTCCTGCGGGGCGGCACATCGCCCCGTTGATGCTTTTCCTTACTACTATAGCAAAAAGCAGAGGAAAAGGAAAGCCTTTTCCCCTGCTTTTTTCGCTCAATCAAAGCAAATCATTCGGCAGCGATCGGCTCGTAGCCCTCCGGAGCGGTCAGGCCCAGGTCGGCCGCGATGGCTTCGTTGTATTTCTTGGTGAACTGGGGCGCATATTCGATGGGCATTTCGGAGACGTTGGCCTCGCCGGTGAGGATCTTCACCGCCATCTCGCCGGTGGCAACACCCAGGTCGTAGTAGCTGATGGACAGGGTGGCGACGCCGCAGCCGGAGCAGATGCCCTCTTCACCCGCGATGACAGGCACGCCCGCGGGGCGGCAGATGTTATCCACCACGCCGGTGTTGTTGGCCACCGTGTTATCGGTGGGCACATAGATCACATCGCTGTTGTCGGCGGCGTTCTGGGTGACGGAGGCCATGTCGTTGGTGTCAGAGAAGGCGTACTGGGTGCAGGTGTAGCCCAGCTTCTCCAGTTCCGCCTGTACGACGTCCACCTGATACTGGCTGTTAGGCTCGGCAGAGCAATAGAGCAGGCCCACGTTCTGGGCGTCGGGGAACCACTCCTGCAGCATCGCGGCCTGCTGGTCCAGCGGGGCCAGGTCGGAGGTGCCGGACACATTGGTGCCCACGGTGCCGGAAAAGCCCTCAATGCCCAGGGCCACGCCGTACTCGGTGACCGAAGTGCCCAGGATGGGGATGTCGGAGGTGGCGGCCACAGCCGCCTGCAGGCTGGCGGTGGCGTTTGCCATAATGAGGTCAACGTCAGCGGAAACAAAACCGTTGACGATGGTGGCGCAGGTGGGAGAGTCGCCCGCGGCATTCTTCACTTCAATGGTCACCTGGTCGCCCAGGGCCTCTTTCAGGGCGTCCTGGAACCCCTGGGTGGCGGCATCCAGCGCGTCGTGGGGCGCCAGCTGGCACACGCCCACCACATAGGCGCTGCCGGCGCCTTGGGATGCGGGCGCGGAACCGCTTTCGGAAGCGGGGGTGGACGTCTGGCCGCCGCAGCCCGCCAGCATGGAGACAGCCAGCATCGCCGCCGTACATGCACAAATCAGCTTTTTCATGGTCAATTCCCTCCTGTTCGGGCCAGGCGGCCCTTCACATCCGCGGCTGATTTATTGCCGCAATGTGTTACTGCACTAAAGTATACCACCGAATCCTTCTCCATGCAAGGGTTTTCTCCCATTATGCCGCTGTTTGTTTGAAACGCGCCCTCTTTCGAGAGGGCAGGCCGCGGCGGCTCTCCCGGATGACCCGCGGGCTGAGCCAGAGCAGCGCCGCCAGGTTGGGCAGGGCCATGAAGCCGTTAAAGGTGTCGGAGATCTCCCATACCAGTTCGAGCCGGGTCACACAGCCCAGCACGATGACCGCCACGAACACCGCCTTGTAGGTCCCGGCCGCCCATCCGCCCCACAGATATTCCGCCGCCTGCGCGCCGTAGCAGCTCCAGCCCAGCAGAGTCGAAAAGGCGAACAGGGACAGGCTGACCGCCAGGAACACGCCGCCCCAAGGGCCGAAGGCGGCGCGGAACGCATCGGCGGTGAGAGCCGCGCCGTTTGGCAGCGTTTCCAGAAGGCCACGGGCCTTTGCCTCGGTATAGACGTTGAGGTCATAGGCCCCGCTGCACAAAATGGCAAGGGCGGTGAGGGTGCACATGAAGAGGGTGTCCACCGCCACTTCCATGATGCCCCACATCCCCTGCTCCACCGGCGAGCATCCGGCGGCGGAGTTCGCCATCACCGAGGAGCCAAGCCCCGCCTCGTTGGAGCTGACCCCGCGGGCCACGCCCACCGACAGCGCCCTGGCAAGGCCGTAGCCCGCCGCCCCGCCAAGGCCGGCCCGGAGGGAAAATGCCTCCCGGAAGATCATGGCCACAACGCCGGGCAGACGTTGGATGTTGAGCAGCACGATGAGCACCGCCCCGCCGGTGTAGGCCACGGCCATGAAGGGCACGATCTTTTCGGCGACCCGCCCCACCCGGGCGACGCCGCCGGCGATGGTGACGCCTATGACCCCCGCGACCGCAAGGCCGGTGGCCAGCGGCGGAATGTGAAAGGCGTCCCGCAGGCCCTCGGCGATGGAGTTTGCCTGCGCCATGTTGCCCATGCCCAGCGAGCCCAGCAGGCAGAAAAAGCTGAACGCCGCCGCGAGACGGCGGCTGTGCAGGCCCTTCTCGATGTAGAACATCGCCCCTCCCACCGGGTCGCCTCTGCGGCTGGTGCCGCGGTAGAGGGCGGCGAGAACGTTCTCTGCATAGGCGGTCATGGCACCCAGCAGTGCCGAGAGCCACATCCAGAACACCGCCCCCGGCCCGCCCGCCACCAGCGCGGTGGCCACGCCGGCGATGTTTCCCGTGCCCAAAGTTGCCGCCAGCGCCGTGCAGGCAGACTGGAAAGCGGTGGTCGCGCCCCGCTTGCCTCCACCTTTGAACGCCGCGCCCAGGGTCCGCCCCAGCCAGAAGCGCACTCCGCGCAGCTGGAAAAAACCGGTGGATGCGCTGAACACAACACCGCATAAAGCCAGCAGGCAGATGGTGCCCGGCCCCCAGGCCAGCTGATGAAGCGCCTCCATCACAAATCCCAGCGCCCGTTCCGCAGTTTCCATGTCCCTTCTCCTTTTTTCATAAGTTTCAGGACATGTATATGCGGCGGCCCGGCCCGGGGATGTACCTGCCGGAAAACAAAAAGGCGAGGCCCCCGTTCAAGGGAGCCTCGCTGAATCGTTTTTATTCGTGCCGGATGGCTTCCAGTGCGCTGATGCGGGTGGCTTTCACCGCCGGCCACAGGCCGAAGATGACGCCCACCAAGGTGGAAAAACCCAGCCCCAGCAGCACAAGCCACGGGGGGATGATGGAGATCTGCCCGCCCATGCCGCCGTACATACCGCCCATGCTGCCCAGGCTCCCCAGCAGGCCGCTCAGGTCCACCCCGCCGCCGCCGAACAGGGCGACGATGGTACCCAGGTTGTTCAGGATGGCCGAGGCTGCATAACTCAACGCCACGCCGATGATGCCGCCCAGCAGGCCCAGACACCCGGCCTCCACCAGGAACATGTTGCGGATCTTGCCCACCTCACAGCCCAGCACCTTCATCACGCCGATCTCTTTGGTGCGCTCGTAGATGGACATCATCATGGTGTTGGCGATGTTCAGCGCCGCCACAAAAAGGGATATAGCGGCGGTGCCGCCCAGGATGAGCTGGCTCTTCACCACGCTGGCCTGCATCTCCTCGCGGATCTGGGTCATGGAGTTGGTCTGTTCATAGCCGATGTCGTGGATCCACTCTTCCACTTCACCCACATTCTCCACGTCATCCACCTTAACGTAGACCTCCTGATAGCCGTTGTCCTGCTCGCGCATGACCGTGCCGTTGGAGATCATCACGCCGCCGCTGGAGTTGTTTTTCTTGCCGCTGAGCCGCTGATACTCCTTCTCCAGCAGTTTCATGTCCGACACGCGCATGGCGATACCGGATTCGGTGAAATAATGTTTGGACGTATCCGACACAAACGTACCCATCACCACCAGCTGGAACTCGCTGGTTTTCTCGTTGCCGTTGGTGTCATAGGCGGTGAGTTTCAGGGTAAGTTTGTCCTTGCTGATGTCCACAAAAGGCGGAATAGGATTGCCCAGCGAGTCGGTCTGCCCCGCCCAACGTTGGCGCTTGCCGCTGTTGTAACTCTTGCGGGTATCCTGAAACTGATAGGCAAAATTAGCGCCCACCAGCACGGGGATCTTCTTTTTGCCCAGGTTCACATCGTCGGCGATCCAGTTGCCGCTTTGCAGCTGAAACTCCATTGCCTCCAGTGCGTTCATGTCCACGCCGTAACAATCCCACAGATATGCTTCATACCGGTCACCTTTGCCCGCATAGACATTGCCGTTTATGGAGTTGGAGGAATAGAACGGCGTGGCCGCCACCACATGTTCGTGGCTGCGGAAGGTCTCCAGCATTTCATCGTCCAGCTTGGGGATGTCGCCCGCGGCGCCGTAGGAATAGTTATAGATCTGGATCTGGGTCAGATCGCCCCAGCTTTGAAGCATGGCTTCGTTCTGGGCGTTGCTTGCAATGCCCAGGCTGATCAACACGATGATGGCGAAGGTGCCCACCACCACGCCGATCACCGTCAGGGCGGTGCGGCCTTTGCGCCGCCGAAGACTATCCGTGCTGAAGCGCAGCAGATCAGATATCTTCATCTTCTTCCTCCAGCTGTGCCAGTTTCTTCGCAGCCTTCTTCTTGCGGATCACCACCACGACGACCGCAACAACAGCGCCCACGCCCACAACGATGAGGGCCCAGCCCCAGATGGGCATGCCGGTGCTCACATCATCGCCCATGGTGGGGTCCATCATGCCGGGATCCATCATGCCGGGGTCGTCGTAAACGGGCATGGCCTCCACGGTGCAGGAGAATTCCTTCTCCAGCGTGGCCACTTCGCCCTTGGCGTTCTCATAGCTCAGGATGACCTTGCCGTTGATGACGCCCTCGGCGGAAGCCATCACGCTGAAGTCCACCGAGTTCTCGGTGCCGGCGGCCACGTTGCCCAAAAACTGGCTCTGGCCGGGGTTGGCCAGGTTCTCGCCCTGGATCTCGGCGGTGAGGTTGTTGATGGCGCTCTTGCCCTTGTTGACGAAGGTGACTGAGAGGTAGCCCTCCTCGCCCATCATCATGGTCTCGGGCGCTTCCACATTGGTGATCTCAAAGCGCTCGGGCTGGGTCACGGGAATAGAGATGGGAGAGGTGGCAGCCTCGCCGTTTTTGCTGGTCAGCTGCACGGTGATGTTCACAGAGCCGGGCTCCATGGTGGCGTCGGTGATCATCTTGTAGCTGATGGTGCGGGTCTCGTTGGGAGCCATCACGCCCACATAGGTGTTCATGCTGCCGCTGGCGAGGCTGACGTTCTTGGAGTCCGTGGGGAAGGTCAGGCCCACCATCACGTCTTCCAGATTGGTGTTGCCGCTGGTGGTGAACAGGGTCAGCTCCAGGGTGAACTCCTTGCCGGCCTCCACGCTGTTGCCGCCGAAGGTGAAGTCCTTCACCATGATCTTGGGCACTTCCTGCGGCGCAGGAGTGGGCGCGGGGGTGGGTTCAATGGCCTCGGCGCACTGGATGATGGTGAGGCTCACGGGGACGAGCTCACGGGGCTCGTCACCACCCTCGGTGATCACGTCAAAGCTGAATTCGTTGCTGCCGCCGTTGTAGGTCACATCCGTAAACACAAATTTGTATGTACCGTCGCCGCGTTTTTCCGCAATGGCGTCTTTACCAGAGAAACTGCTGGTGTTGATACGGCCGCGAAGACCGGCATTTTTGCCTTGGGCCCATTCATCGGACACGGTGATGCTGATGTTGGCTTTTTCGCCGGGGCGCAGATGGGCGCCGAAGCTGCCGCCCACATCGTAATTGATCACAAGCACGTTCTTGGAATCGGGGGTGGGAGTGGGGTCGGGAGAAGGGGTGGGCGTTGCGCCGGAGTTCCCATTGGTGACAGTGATGGTCTCGGTGGTGCCGCCTTCCCCTTCCGCGTACACCGGCGCGCCGGCAAACACGCCCAGCGCCAAAGCCAGCGCCAGGGAAAGGCTGATGATCTTGTTCTTCATCTGTTTCATGGATGTGATTCCTCTCATTCGTCGGTGATACTGTCTGCCGGTACGGTGGTCTGAGGCTCCGGCGGCGCCTCCTGCTTCGATTCCAGAATATCCTTGAACAGTTCGGCCTGCTTTTGCGCCTTTTCCTGTTCGTCCAGAAGGATGTTGCTCTCCACCATGCCGTCCCGGATGGTGATGACCCGGTCCGCCACGTCGGCCAGATCTCGCTCGTGGGTGACCATCACGAAGGTGATGTTGTTCTCCTTCGCCATGGTGAGCATGCGGTAAAGCACCTGGCGGGTGGTGGATGAGTCCAGGTTTCCGGTGGGCTCGTCGGCAAAGATGACCTTGGGCTTTGCCACGAACGCACGGGCAATGCCCACGCGCTGCTGCTGGCCGCCGCTCATCTCGGTGGGCTTGTGGTTCGCACGCTTGCCCAGGCCCATGCGCTTGAGCTCCGCCTTGGCCATTTCCAGCCGCTTTTTGCGGGGCACGCCCTTGAACATCAGCGGAAGCGCCACGTTCTCGGCGGCGGTGAGGTTGGGCAGCAGGTTGTAGCTTTGGAAGATGAACCCCAGGTGCGCCTGGCGGAACTTTGCCAGCTGGTTTTCGTTCATCGCGCTGATCTCGTGCTTGCCTATGTGCACGCTGCCCTTTGTTGGCTTTTCCAGCCCTGCAAGCTGGTTGAGCAGGGTGGATTTGCCGCTGCCCGAAGGGCCCACGATGCAGCAGATCTCACCGGGTTCGATGGCAAGGTTCACATCTTTCAGGGCGATGACTTTTTCCTTGCCCACCCGGTACACCTTGCGCAGATGTTCCACGCAGATGATTGGCGCCATTCTTTCACCTCTTCGCTGCGGCCTTTCGGGCCGCCGTTCTCATAAAATACCCACAAGCGGGCTGATCCAGCCGCTCTGGCTCGTTTTGAACACCCAATAGTAAAGCACGGCGAAGACCTCCCGCATGTAACAGGGCATCACCGAGTTGAGGCTGATGCCCGCGGGGACGGAACTTACCTGTTCAAAGCCCACCAGCCGGGCGTAGCAGCGGGCGCGGTAGCAGTGGAAGGCATTGGTCACCACCGCCATGGGCTCGTCCGCGCCGATGCCCCGCTCTTCCAGGAGTTCTTTTGCAAACAGCAGATTCTCTTCGGTGGAGGTGCTCTTCTGCTCCACCACGATCTGCTCCTCCGGCACGCCCTTTTCCACCAGATAGCGGGCCATCGCCACCCCTTCCGGGATGGTCTCGCCGCTGCCCTGCCCGCCGGTGACTGCGATCACCACCTCGGGATTTTCCAGGTAATAGGCATAGGCGGCGTCCAGGCGGCGGCGCAGCAAATCGGAAGGCACGTCCTTTCGCAGGCCCGCGCCCAGCACCACGATGGCCTTTTCCTGCCCGCTGGCCGCGCCGGCATAGCCGCTGACGGCCACAAAGCCCAGCAGCAGGCAGAAAACGCCCGCGCCGCAGAAGAACAGCATTTTCAGCCAGCGGCCCACGCCCTCGGCGCAAAAGGCGTCGATGGGGCGGTGGAACACGGCATAGGCCCAAAGCGCCGCCGTGAGAAGATACATCAAAAGAAGGCCGAAGTTGAAGTTGGAGCGAAAGCTGCGCAGCACGCTGTCGGCCAGAAGGACGGCTGCCAGCGCCCACACGATGATGATCCTGATCTGCATTTTGTCCCTTTTCAATGGAGTTTCTCACTTCCCGCTGCGGGCCGGCGGTCCCGATTCAAAAGAGCCTCACAGGGTAAACGAATGGAGCGCGGATTTTATTTCACCCGCCGTGAGGGTTCAGTTGAAAATTTTCGCAGCCAGGTCCTGGCCGTCCAGCTTCGCCTTGACGCCCAGCGCCGTGCAAATGGTCTGGCCGATGGCGCCGAAGCCCAGCACAGTGCCCAGGTTATTGTCCTTCTTCACCTCGGGGCCGGCCACCAGCAGCGGCACATACTCCCGGGTGTGGTCGGTGGTCTTGGTGAAGCCGGGGTCGCAGCCGTGGTCGCCGGTGATCATCACCACGTCGCCCGGGCGCAGTTTTTTCAGCAGCGCGCCGAGGCCCCGGTCAAACTCGGACGCCGCCGCCGCATAACCGGGAATGTTGCGCCGGTGGCCGTAGATCATGTCGAAGTCCACCAGGTTGATGAAGGCAAGGCCCTCGAAATCCCGGTCCGCCAGCTCCAGCATCACCCGGATGCCGTCGGTGTTGCCGCTGGTGCGGATCTTCTCGGTCAGGCCCTCGCCGTCGAAAATATCATAAATTTTGCCCACGCCGATTACGTCTTTGCCGGCGGCTTTCAGATAGTCCAGCATGGTCTTTGCGGGGGGCTTGAGGGAATAGTCGTGGCGGTTGGAGGTGCGCTTGAAGTCTGCCGCGCAGCTGCCCACGAAGGGCCGTGCGATCACGCGGCCCACGCCATGCTCGCCTTTGAGCATATCCCGGGCCATCTGGCAGTATTCATATAGCTGCTCCAGCGGCACCACCTCTTCGTGGGCGGCCACCTGGAACACACTGTCCGCCGAGGTGTAGACGATGAGCGCGCCGGTGCGCATGTGCTCCTCGCCGTAGTCCTTCAGCACCTCGGTGCCGGAATAGGGCTTGTTGCACAGCACCTTGCGCCCGGTGATCTTTTCGTACTGCTCGATCACCTCGGGGGGGAAGCCGTCGGGATAGGTGGGCAGCGCCCGCTCGCTTTCCACGCCGGCGATCTCCCAGTGGCCGATGGTGGTGTCCTTGCCGTTGCTGGCCTCCTGCAGGCGCACGCAGCTGCCCGCAATGGGCCGCACCGGCGCGCCGCACTGCACGCCGTCCAGATCGAACAGGCCCAGAGAGGCCATGTTTGGCGCCGCAAAACCAGGGTCCTTTGCGATGGAGGCAAGGGTGTTGGCCCCCACGTCGCCGAATTTATCCGCATCCGGCTCGTAGCCGATGCCGAAGCTGTCCAGCACGATCAGAAAAACGCGCTTTGTCATGGTGATATTTCCTCCTTGGAATGGTCTTATGTCTAAAGGTGATTCCATTATACAATATTCCCCACAGGAAGTTAAGCCGGAGAGAGAAGTTTTCTCCCCTCGTTTGCACAGGGATGTTAAAACTTTTTAAAATTGCTTTTGGGCCTTTGACGCGCTTGCATTCAGGTGTATAATATATGCTGGTGAAAATTCGAGGTTCTAACATTTCAGGAGGTTCCTTATGAACAGAATGCGTAAAACCAAGATCGTGTGCACCCTGGGCCCTTCCACGGACCGGGAGGACGTGCTTCGGGATATGATCCTGAGCGGCATGAACGTCGCCCGCTTCAATTTTTCTCACGGCACTCATGAAGAGCACAAGCGCCGGCTGGACGCCCTCAAGCGCCTGCGCGAAGAGCTGAACCAGCCTGTGGCCGCCCTGCTGGACACCAAGGGCCCTGAAATTCGTTTGAAGCAATTCGCCGGCGGCAAGACCGAGCTGGTGACCGGCCAAACCTTCACCCTCACCACCCGGGATGTGGAGGGCACCAGCGAGATCTGCTCCATCACCTACAAGGACCTGCCCGGCGACCTTTCTGTGGGCAGCACCGTGCTGCTGGCGGACGGCCTCATCAGTCTGGCCGTTACCAAGCTCACCGACACCGACATCACCTGCAAGGTGGAGAACGGCGGCCCCATCAGCAACAACAAGGGCGTGAACGTGCCCGGTGTTTCCCTGTCCATGCCCTACATGAGCCAGCGGGACAAGGACGACATCCTCTTTGGCATCGAACAGGGCTTTGACTTCATCGCCGCCAGCTTCACCCGCAGCGCCCAGGACATTCAGGAAGTGCGCCGCCTGCTGAACAACCACAACTCCCACATCCGCATCATCGCCAAGATCGAGAACCGCGAGGGCGTGGACAACATCGACGAGATCCTCACCGCCGCCGACGCGGTGATGGTGGCCCGCGGCGACATGGGCGTGGAGATCGACTTCACCGAGATCCCGGTCATTCAGAAGGAGATCATCTACCACAGCTTCTCCAGCGGCAAGCCGGTCATCACCGCCACCCAGATGCTGGAGAGCATGATCGAAAATCCCCGCCCCACCCGTGCCGAGATCACCGACGTGGCCAACGCCATCTACGACGGCACCAGCGCCATCATGCTCAGCGGCGAAACCGCCGCCGGCAAGTACCCTGTGGAGGCCGTGCGCACCATGGCCGCCATCGCCGAGCGCACCGAGAACGACGCCAGCTACTTCAGCCGCATGCGCAAAGCCCCTGTGGACTCCCGCATGAGCATCGTGGGCGCCACCGCCCATGCGGCGGGCACCACCGCCGCCGACGTGAAGGCCGCCGCCATCATCACCGTGAGCAAGAGCGGCGAGACCGCCCGCCTGGTGAGCAAGGGCCGCCCCTCCACCCCGGTCATCTCCTGCGTGGTGGACGACTGGGTGCAGCGTCACCTGGCCCTTTCCTGGGGCGTCACTCCCCTGCTGATGCCCTACGCCCACAACACCGATGAACTCATCGACCTTTCGGTCAAGACCGCCGAGGAGGCCGGCCTTGTGCACACCGGCGACCTGGTTGTGGTGACCGCCGGCGTGCCGGTGGGCATCTCCGGCACCACCAACATGCTCAAGGTGCACATGGTGGGCGACTCCCTGCTGAACGGTGTGGGCATCGGCGACCACAACGCCAAAGGCCCTGTGTGCATCTGCCGCAGCAACCACGACGTAACAACCAAGTTCCGCAAGGGCGACGTGCTGGTGGTCCCCTACACCAACAATGAGATGCTGGACGCCATGCGTGACGCCAGCGCCATTGTGGTGGAGGAGGCCGGCCTGAACAGCCACGCCGCCATCGTGGGCCTGACGCTGGGCAAGGCGGTCCTGGTGGGCGCTTCCGGCGCCACCCGCGTTTTGAAAGACGGCGCGATGGTCTCGGTGGACTGCGGCCGCGGCATCGTGCAGAGCATGGCGGACTGAACGCGCAAATTAAGCAAGCCCCGGGAGTGTTCCCGGGGCTTGCTTTATCTCGTTTGGCTTTCAGGATAGGCCGCGAATTCTTCTTCTGTGCCGTTGAACACGTTCAGGTCGATATAAGGCTCTTCGCCGGCGTATCCGTCCAGCTGCCCGCGGTCGGTGTACTGCCAGAAGGTCCAGTCCCGGCCGTCTTTGAGGCGAGGGGTGAAATAGACGTTCCGTATCCAGATATCGTATCCTTCGTAACCCCCCGCCAGATACCGGCCATAGGCGCTGCCGGTGGCGTAGAGCACCGGGCGCATGCCATAATGCTCCTCCAGCCGCTTCAAAAGCAGCGTGAGCTGCTCGGTCACTTCCTCTCGGGCGGGCGGATGCAGCTTCTTGCTGCCATAGAGCTCCACATCCACCACGGGCGGCAGCATCCCGTCGAACGGTTCCACTGCCCGGATGAAATTTTCCGCCTGGGTGTCTCCCCCGCTTTCAAAACTGAAAAAGTGATAGGCCCCGGCCCGCAGACCACTCTGGCGCGCCTGCTGCCAGTTCTGCCGGAAGTTCGGGTCCTGTGAGCCGCTGCCCTCCGTTGCCTTGATGAACGCGAAGGAAACGCCCTGCCGCGCCAGCGCCTGCCAGTCGATCTCGCCCTGATAGACAGACACATCCACGCCGCGCACTGGATACCGGTTTCGGGAAGGCGCGTTCAGACGAGGCGGTCCGTCATTTAAGAGCACGACTGCCGCGGCGGCCGCCAGGACGATGCCCGCAAAAAGACAGGCTCCGGCAATGCGCCTTGCCGCGCCGTGGGGCTGGCGCCTGAACGCAGGAAACAGCTTCATCGGGCTCACCTCACAAACAAAACCGGGCAGACGCACGGCGTCTGCCCGGTTATGGCGGAAAGAGAGGGATTCGAACCCTCGGTGGGTTTATAGCCCACACACGATTTCCAGTCGTGCGCCTTAGACCAGCTCAGCCATCTTTCCATTCACTCTGCGGCCCTCAAAGCCGCTTATATATAATACCGAAAAGAGGGCTTCCTGTCAAGCCCCAAAATGCAAAAATGCCTGCTTTCAGCAGGCATTTTTTTGTTTCACTCCACGCGGGCGGGATAATACAGGTTGTTGCTGATGAACTCCAGCTTATCCTTCAGCGCCTGCTCCATGGTGGCCACGACGTTGACCATGTTGGCCACGGACTCGTTGACCTCCATCAGCTGGCAGAAGTTCACGTCCTCCATACCGATGACGCACTGCAGCTTCTCGCCCTCGGCGTTGAGGATGTGGCTGAGAGCCGTCTCCTCCAGCGCGATGCTCTCCAGCAGGTCGGTGACCGCCTGGCACATGGTGATGGGATTGGAATGCATGGAAATAACGGGCATGGACATAAGGCATACCTCCTGAAAAAATGGTGTGTTGCAACACGTTCGTGCTGGCTATCCCACTATATGCCGCCGTCCGTGTTTTGTTCCGCCCATCCGCAAAAGGGAAAAGAGCAGGGGCATGTTCTCCCCTGCTCTTTGTTTTTTCAGCAGCCCAGATAGGCTTTTCGCACCTCGATGTTGTTGGCCAGCTCGTCGGCGGGGCCTTCCATCTTGATGGTGCCGGTCTCCAGCACATAGGCCCGATCGGCAATTTCCAGCGCCATCTTGGCGTTCTGCTCCACCAGAAGGACGGTCACGCCGTCCCGGTTCACATCCTCGATGATGTGGAATATCTCCTTCACCAGAAGGGGCGACAGGCCCATGCTGGGTTCGTCCAGCAGCAGCATCTTGGGCTTGCACATCAGCGCGCGGCCAATGGCCAGCATCTGCTGCTCGCCGCCGGACAAAGTGCCCGCCTGCTGCTTGCGCCGCTCTTTCAGGCGGGGCAGCCGCTCGAACACCATTTCCAGGTCGTCGGCAATGGCATCCTTGGAGTCCTTTCGGGTGAAGGCGCCCATCTCCAGGTTTTCCTGCACCGACAGGTGGCTGAACACACGGCGGCCTTCCGGCACCTGAGCCAGGCCCAGGCGGATGATCTTGTGGGCCTCCATCTGGCTGATCTTCTGGCCCATAAAGTCGATCTCGCCGCCCTTGAGTTTGAGCAGGCCGGAGATGGCGTGCATGGTGGTGGTCTTGCCGGCGCCGTTGGCGCCGATCAGGGTGACGATCTCGCCCTCGTCCACATGGAAGGAAATGTCCCGGATGGCATGGATGGAGCCGTAAAACACGTTGATGTCCTGTACACGAAGCATTTCACCCATGGCTCAATCACCTCCCAGATACGCCGCAATGACCTTGGGGTTGTTGCGGATGGATTCGCCCGTGCCCTGGGCGATGACACGGCCATAGTCCAGCACATAGATGTACTCGCAGATGCCCATGACGAAGTTCATGTCGTGCTCGATGAGCAGGATGGCCAGATCGAAGCGGTCGCGCACCGCCTTGATGGTGTTCATCAGCTCCTCGGTCTCGTTGGGGTTCATGCCGGCGGCGGGCTCGTCCAGCAGCAGCAGCTTCGGATTGGTGGCCAGCGCGCGGGCGATCTCCAGCTTGCGCTGCTTGCCGTAGGGCAGGCTGGAAGCGGGCAGGCCGGCCTCTTTGTCCAGATCGAAAATTTTGAGCAGCTGCATCGCCTGCTTGTTCATCTGGCGTTCCTTCTCGCGGAAGCCGGGCAGACGGAAGATGCCGGTCCACATGGAATACTTCACCTGGTTATGCAGGCCGATCTTCACGTTGTCCAGAACGCTCATCTGGTCGAACAGACGGATGTTCTGGAAGGTGCGGGCGATGCCCTCCTGGTTGATCTTGGCCGGCTGCTGGCCGGTGATGTTCTTGCCGTCCAGGATGATGTCGCCCTCGGTGGGGCGGTAAACGCCGGTGAGCATGTTGAACACCGTGGTCTTGCCGGCGCCGTTGGGGCCAATGAGGCCGTAGAGCTGGCCTTTTTCCATCTTCATGTCCAGCTGGGCCACAGCCTGCAGGCCGCCGAAGGCGATGCCCAGGTTGGTTACTTCAAGCAGTGCCATGCCTCACGCCTCCTCTTTCTTGCCCTGCGGGCCGTTCTTTTGGAAGCGGGCCGCCAGCTTGCGGAATTTCGGGTTTGCAGCGATCCTGTCTGCCATCTGCGCGCGCCAGGCCACGATCTGGGGGCTCTGGTTGAAGATCATCATCGCGATCAGCACGATGGCGTACACCAGCATGCGGTAGTCCGCCACGCCGCGCAGCAGCTCCGGCAGAACGTAGAGCACGGTGGCCGCGATCATGGAGCCGCGGATATTGCCGATGCCGCCCAGCACCACGAACACCAGCACCAGGATGGAGGTGTTGTAGTCGAACTTCTTGGCCGCCAGCGCGGAAAAGTTCAGCGCATACAGAACGCCGGCCATGCCCGCGAACACCGCGGAGGTGATGAAGGCCATCAGCTTGTACTTGGTCACATTGATGCCGGTGGCCTCGGCGGCGATGCGGTTGTCGCGGATGGACATGATGGCCCGGCCCGCGCGGGAGTTGATGAGGTTCAAAATCACGAACAGGGTGATGAGGATGAGGATGACGCCCGCCAGGAAGGTGGACGCCTTCTTCATGCCGCTGATGCCGATAGCGCCGTTGATGATGACGTCGCCGTCCGGCGCAAGGCCCATGGAGGCGGAGTCTTTGATCGAGAAGTGGAAACCGTTTGAGTCAAGGCCCAGATACACGGTGTTCAGCACATTCTTGATGATCTCGCCGAAGGCCAGCGTCACGATGGCAAGATAGTCGCCCCGCAGCCGCAGCACCGGGATGCCGATGAGGAAGCCGAACACGCCGGCCACCACGCCGCCGATGAGCATGGAGAGCGCAAAGCCCAGCACAGAAGGCATTTCGGAGCCGGTGACGACCCAGAACACCGCGCCGGAAAAAGCGCCCACGCTCATAAAGCCCGCATGGCCCAGGCTCAGCTCGCCCAGGATGCCCACGGTGAGGTTCAGCGAGATCGCAAGCACCACATAGGTGCAGATGGGCACAAGCATGCCCTTCATGGAGTTGTTCAGCACGCCGCCCACGGTCATCGCCTGCACGACGATGTAGAATACCACGACGAGCCCGTAGGTGATCAGGTTGCTGCGCGTGGTCTTTTTCATGTTTTTCAATGCATTCATCACAGCCACCTCACACCTTCTCGTTCATGGGCTTGCCCAAGAGGCCCGTAGGCCGCACCAGCAGCACGATGATCAGAACGGCAAACACGATGGCGTCCGCCAGCTGGGTGGACACGTAAGCCTTGCTCATGATCTCGATGATGCCCAGCAGCACGCCGCCCAGCATCGCGCCGGGGATGGAGCCGATGCCGCCGAACACCGCCGCCGTGAAGGCCTTGATGCCGGGCATCGCACCGGTGGTGGGCGTCAGCGAGGGATATGCCGAACACAGCAGCACGCCGGCCACCGCCGCCAGCGCAGAACCGATGGCAAAGGTAAGGGCGATGGTGGAGTTTACGTTCACGCCCATCAGCTGGGCGGCGCCCTTGTCTTCCGAGACCGCCAGCATCGCGTGGCCCAGCTTGGTATGGTTGACGAAAAGGCTCAGACCCACCATGATGACCGCGGCCGAGACGATGGTGATCACTGTCTCGGAGGAAACGACGATCCTGCCGCCCGCCAGATGCAGGTCCAGCGCGGAGATGGCCACCACGGAGGTGAAGTTCTTCGGGTCGGAACCCCAGATCAGCAACGCCAGGTTCTGCAGAAGGTAGCTCACGCCGATGGCGGTGATCAGCACCGCCAGCGAAGATGCGCCGCGCAGCGGCTTGTATGCGAACCGCTCGATGGCCAGGCCCAGCACCGTGCACAGCGCCATGGAGATCAGGATCGCCGCCAGCGGCGGGATCCCCATCTGGTTGACCGCGATGAACACAATGTAGCTGCCCACCATGATAACGTCGCCATGCGCAAAGTTCAGCATCTTGGCGATGCCGTAGACCATGGTGTAGCCCAGGGCGATAATGGCATACACACTGCCGAGGCTGATGCCATTGATCAGATAGGATGTAAACTCCATGCCCAATTCCCCTTTTCCTTAAGCCGGCCTCTTTTCCGCCCTTCGGCGATGGCGAGCCCGGCCCGCAAATATCCTACTTATTATAGCACTGTTCTAAAGTGCGCACAAGAAAAACTTGGCGAAAGCACCGCCTTTTTGCAAAAAAAGGGTGCCGGCACATCTGGCCGGCACCCCCTTTGGTGCATTGGGAAACGCCGCAGTTACATCGCGGTGTAAGCGCCGTTCTCGATCTTCATGGCGCGGGGAGCCTTGTTCACCTCACCGGTGGCCTCCCACTGCATGCCTTCGCCGGTCAGGCCGTCCACGGTGATCTCGGTCATGGCAACCTTCAGTGCATCGCACAGGGTGGAAGCGTCCATGTCGGGGGTGGCGCCGGACTGCTCGATGGCAGCCAGGATGGTGTAGATACCGTCGTAGGCGTCAGCGGCGAACTGGTTGGGGATCTCGCCGTATTTCTCCTGATACTTGGAAACGAACGCCTGGGTGGCCTCGTCGTCCGCGTCCGCCACGAAGGGAGTCAGCAGCATAACGCCCTCAAACAGGGACAGGTCGGCGCCCTCGATGGTCAGCAGGCCGTCCAGGCCGTCGCAGCCGAAGATCAGAGCGTCGAAGCCCTGCTTATCCATCTCCTGGATGATCAGGTTGGCCTCGGCGTAGTAGATGGGCAGGAACACCAGTTCGGCGCCGGCATCCTTGGCCTTCTGCACCTGCACGGAGAAGTCGGTCTTGTTGTCGGCGGTGAAAGCCTCGTTGGTCACGATCTCCAGGCCCTTGTTGGCGGCCTCTTCCACGAACTTGTCACGAATGCCGGTGGAGTAGGCGTCGGAGCTGTCGTAGATGATGGCGATCTTGGTGGCAAGGCCGTTGTCGGCGATGTAGTCGGCGGAGGCGATGCCCTGGTTGGGGTCGGTGAAGCAGACCTGGAAGGCATTGTCCTCAGCGATAACGTCCGGGTTGGAAGCGGACGGGGTCAGCAGGAACAGGTTGTCCGCCGCGGCCTCGGGGGCAACGGTCAGGCAGGGCTGGGTGGTAACGGTGCCCAGCAGGACCTGCATGCCCCAGTCCTTCAGGGTGTTGTAGGCGTTCATCGCCTTCTCAACGTCGTTTTCGTCGTCCTGGAAGTTCAGTTCGAACTGAACGCCGCCCAGGGCATTGATCTCGTCCACGGCGATCTGGGCGCCGTTCTTCACGGCGTTGCCGTAGGTGGCTGCGCTGCCGGTGGTGGGGCCGATGCCGCCGATCTTGAACACGCCGGCAGTGGAGCCCGCGGTGGAAGTGCCCGCAGAAGCGGGATCAGAACCGGCGGTGGACGAAGGAGTGGAGCCGCAGGCGGCCAGGCTGAACGCCATGGCGGCCGCAAGAGCGGCACTCAAAAACTTTTTCATATGATGTTCCCTCCTGTTGGCGGCCCGAAAGGCCGGCTCTCCTCCGCCGCCCTTCCAGGCCTGGTGTTTCCTAAAATTATAAACACATTCGCCGCAAGATACAATTCGCTATTTTTACATACTTTTTAACGTTGTAAAGCGCCATAGTGGATATTTTGCATAAATTCGCAGTGCATTTTCACTCAGTATTGATCATCACGGCCAAAGCGGGACCTTCAAAGCACATTTTCTGCCATATCTGTCCGGCATGTTTTGAAAAAGACGTTTTTCTTGCCAAAGGGCATTGAAAAAGAGCGCGTTTTTTGTCATAATAGGGATATTATTTCAATGGTACAACACAGAAGTAGGAGATGGATAACATGCAGCTACTGGAAGAGCGGATCCTTCAGGATGGTCAGGTGCGCCCCGGTAATGTTTTAAAGGTAGACTGTTTTCTGAATCATCAGCTGGACATCGCCCTGCTGGACGAGATCGGCAAAGCCTTCTACGAGGTCTACAAGAACGACGGCATCAACAAGATCCTTACCATCGAGGCGTCCGGCATCGCCATCGCCTGCATGACCGCACGGCACTTCGGCGTGCCCGTGGTGTTTGCCAAGAAGGCGAAGAGCAGAAACATCGACGGGGATGTGTACACTTCCACCGTTCACTCCTTCACCTATGGCAAGGACTACGACATCACCCTCTCCAAGAAATTCCTCGGGCCCGAGGACAAGGTGCTCATTGTGGACGATTTCCTGGCGGTGGGCAAAGCCATGCACGGCCTGCTGGATGTTTGCAAACAGGCGGGCGCCACGGTGGGCGGCATCGGCATCGCCATCGAGAAGGGCTTCCAGCCCGGCGGCGAGACCCTGCGCGGCCAGGGCTACAAGCTGACCAGCCTGGCCATCGTAGACTACATGGACGACGAGGGCAACCTGCGCTTCCGTTCTCAGGAATAAACGGCACAGACAAAAAATACGGCCAGCCGCTTTCGGGCGGCTGGCCGCATTTTTTCTCAGGCCTGCTCTTTTTCCTTTTCCTTGAGCCGGTTGATGATCAGCGCGTATCCCCCGTTGCCGTACTGGATGCATCGGTTGATGCGGCTGATGGTGGCTGTGCTGATCTCCACCTCACGGACGATCTGTTCGTAGGTCTTGCCATCCAGCAGCATTTTGGCGGCCTCCAGCCGCTGTGCCATGTCGGCGAGTTCCTTCATCGTGCACAGGTCCTCAAAGAAGGTATCGCACTCTTCCATATTCTCCAGCGAAAGGATCGCTTCAAACAGGGCTTTGGTGGTTTGATTTTTCAGACGAGCTTTCTCGACCATGATACACCTCGCACATCCTTCAGACTTTTTACTCAACTAAAGTCTATCACAATCTCTTGCAGATTGCAAGGCATCGAACGAAAAAACAAACCGTCCCCTTTTGTGGCAGATGCACGAAAGCAAGGGCGTCTCTCCCCTGCTCTTTCAATTGCCGGGTCACTCCCTCATAAGGTCGCTGCGGATGTCGCTGTGCAGGGCGGCTTTCAGCGTCGCCCGCTCCGCCGCCAGGCAGATCAGCAGCGTTCCCAGCGCGATGGCACCGGTGCAGCCAAGCACGGACAGCAAAAGCGTGGTGCGCGTCTGGCTGAACATATAGCGGCCCAGCAGCCACCGGGCGGTGCACAGCCAGAGGGCCGCCCCCGCCGGCAGCCCGAGGCCCAGGCCCCAGGCGCAGCGCAGCAGCGTTTCCCGCCGCAGCATGGCCGCCACATCGCCCCTGGTCATGCCGGCGCTGCGCAGCAGGGCGAACTCCCGGCGGCGCAGCTGGGTCTCCGCCCCGATGGAGCCAAGCAGGGCCGCGCCGCAGCCCAGCGCCGTCAGCACTTCAAAACCGCCCGCAAAGACGTTCAGCAGCACCCGCACCGCCTTTTGATAGACCCGGGCGGGCGATGCGGGGGTGAGGTCCTCGATCTGCCAGCCGGTGTTCGTCTGGCCGCCGGCGTAGCGCTCGCTTGCCCCCAGCTCCGTCAGTGTTTGTATCAGCGCAGGGGTAAGCTGCGAGGAATCCTCCGCGTCCACGAAAAACTCGAATTCCCGTTTGTCCTCGCCGGTGACCTCGGCGCCCCGCAGTGCATCGAAGGCGCTCTGGCTGGTGATGAGCACGCCATTGGGGTACATGGCTAAATAAGTGTCCTGCCAGAGCACCCCGTCGGGCAGCGGCGTGGTGCAGACATCCGCCACCGCAAGCGCCTGTTCCGTCCCTTCGTTCAGCAGCTCGCCGGTGGCAAATGCCATCACGCCTTCCTCCGGCGGCGCGTACACGCAGGCAAGGCCGCCCTGTGCTTCGGGCAGCGGCCCGCCATACCACCGGGCAAAGCTTTCGTCGTCCAGGGTGATGAGGACCGAGCTGCGGGCCGGGCCCTCCCACACACGCCAGCCGGTGCGCTCGGTGGCCCAGACGTCAACGCCGGTGACCTGGCGGGCCGTGTCTTCCAGCCTGCCTAACAGCTGCCGCGTGTCGATGTTCACCGCCCAGAGATAGACCCGGTAGGTGTAGGTGGCGGATTGGCTGGAGTATCCCGCCAGAAGGCCGCGGGAAAAACCGTTTACCATGCAGACGAGCAGCGCACACACTACGATCACGCTGACCTGGGTGCGAAAGCGCCCGCCGGCCCGCCGCACACTGCGGCTGGCCAGCAGCGCGGGAGCCTGCCGGGGTTCCCGCCGGCGAACACGGCGGGGCGGTGTTTCCGCCATGCCCCGTACCGCCTCGATGGGTGTAAGGCGCGCCGCCCGCCGCGCCGTTCCGCTGGCGGCCAGCAGAAGGGTGACGACCGGGCAGGCCAGCGCCAGCAGCACCGCGCCGGGCGTTATGACCAGATGGATCTCCCGCACCCCCCGCTCCGCCAGCGCATCCATAAAAGGCCGAAGGAGCCGGAACGTGACGGCAAGGCCCCCTGCGGCGCACAAAACGCCCAGCGGGGCGGCAAGCGCCGAAAGGAACAGCGCGTCCAACCACACGCTCTGGCGAAGCTGGCGGCGGGTGGCTCCCACGCTGGCCAGCTGCCCCAGCATGCGGGTGCGCTGAGCCAGCGACATGGCAAAGGTCCCTCGCAGCAGCACCGCGAGAAAGACCACCAGCAGCGCGACCACCAGCTGGGATGCCGCCAGCACGATCTGAGAAAAGGCAGACTCCATTTTAAAGGACACGGCCAGGGAAAAACCGCCGAACTGCACCGCCGCAAGCATCGTGGAGCACACAAGGGCCGAAAGCGCCACAAACCAGGTGCGCGCACCGCCCCGCCGCCACTGCCGCCATGTGACAAGGAACATCGCTTTCATGCCCGCACCTCGTCTTTCACAAGGCGGCCGTCCCGCAGGCGCAGGATGCGCTTGGCCTGCAGGGCCAGCGCTTCATCGTGAGTGATCATCACGATAGTCTGGCCGGTGGTCTCGTTGAGCTGCGCCAGCATGCGCATCACGCTCTCGCTGGCCGCCGAGTCCAGATTGCCGGTGGGCTCGTCCGCTAAGAGCAGCGCCGGGCGGGTGATGAGGGCGCGGGCGATGGCCACCCGCTGCTGCTGCCCGCCCGAAAGCTGGGCGGGAAAGGCCTTACGCTTGCCCTCCAGGCCCAGGCGGGCCAGCAGGTCCAGCACCCGGGCGGGGTCCGCGGTGCGGCCGTCCAGCAGCATGGGCAGCGTAAGGTTCTCCTCCACTGTGAGCAGCGGCACCAGATTGTAAAACTGATACACCAGGCCGATCTGCCGGCGGCGGAACACCGTCAGCTCCTCCTCTTTCTGGTCGTAGAGAGAAACGCCGTCCAGCGTGATGCGGCCGGAAGTGGGCTTATCCACTCCGCCCAGCAGATGCAAAAGCGTGGATTTTCCCGAGCCGGAGGCCCCCATCACGGCCACGAACTCGCCCCGCTCCACCGTGAGGGAAACGCCGTCCAGCGCGCGGACCGCCGCGTCGCCTGAGCCGTATACCTTTGTGAGTTGTTCTACCTGTAAAAAAGCCATGGTATCCCTTCCTTCCGCTTTCAGGATACCGCGCCCGGGTGACCGCCCGGTGACAGCACGGTGACAGCTTCGTCACCCGCGTAAAGACGCAGGGTGAAACGGGGGCCACCGGGGGCGTTTTCCGCCCGGACCGTTCCGCCCTGCCCCTGGGCGATGGCCTTCGCCAACGCGAGGCCGATGCCCGCACTGCCGGGGGCAGCATTTTTTCCCCGCCAGAACCGCTCGAACAGATGAGGGAATTCTTCTTCCGGGATGAGCGGACCGTCGTTCTCCACGACAAATTCCGTATAAAGTGCATTGCCCTCACAGGAAAGCGCGACTCTGCCGCCGGCATTCGTGTGCTCGGCGGCGTTTTTGGCCAGGTTGGTCAGTGCTTCCAGCGTCCATGCCCTGTCGCACAAGCAGCTGGCGGCCGGCCCGGCCCACTCCACGGCCACGCCCCGGTCCGCGCACAGCGGCTGGACTGACTGCGCGGCGGCGCGCAGCAGCTCCCGCGCGTCGTTCTGCTTTCGTTCGAACCGGACCACCGCCGCGTCCAGGCGGCAGAGTTTGAGCAGCTGCTCCACCAGCCAGCCCATCCGCTCAGCGGCCTGGGACACGCGGCAGGCGCACTGATCCTTTTCTTCTGTTGGGACTGCCTTGTCCTCCCAGAGTTCCGTCTGGAGCAGAATGGCCGCGATGGGGGTTTTCAGCTGGTGGGCCACGTCCCCCAGAAAATCAGCCAGCAGGCGCTTGTCCTTTTCCAGCGCCGTCTTCTGCTCGCCCAGGATGGTGGTGATCTTGTAAATATCGTCCCGCAGGGCATTCAGTTCTCCTTCCCGCTGGGTGCGGATGTCCAGTATCTCGCCGCCGGTGTAAACGCTGGCGAGATACTCCGAGAGCCGGCCGATCTCCCGGGCGCGGTGGATGCAGAATCCGGCGGCCAGCGCAAGGCAGGTTCCGCCGCACAGGGCGGCAGAAAGGGCCGCGCCCGCGCCGAAAGCAAGCGCGCCCGCCGCCGCAAACACGGCGCTCGCCAGCAGCAGGCCCACCAGAAACTTCTTTGCCTCCCGGCTTCTCATGGCTTTTCCTCCCATCGATAGCCGATGCCCCGCACGGTGGCGATGCGCCCGCCTTCGGGGCCCAGTTTTTCCCGCAGGCGCTTGACGGTGACCGTGAGGGTGTTGTCCTCCACAAAAGCGCCGCCGTCGTCCCACAAAGCCTGCAAAAGCTGCCCGCGCTCCCACGCCCGCCCGGCCTGGGAGGCCAGCAGCAACAAAAGGCGGTATTCCTGGGCGGTGAGCGCCACAGGCGCGCCGTTCACCGTGACCTGGGCGGACCGGGCGTCTACTGCGAGCGCGCCGAAAGCATACACCTGTTTTTGGCCCCGCCGGCGCAGCACCGCCCGCAGGCGGCTGACCAGCTCCCGGGCGCGGAAAGGCTTTGCCACATAGTCGTCCGCCCCTTCCTCCAGCGCCCGCACGACGCTGTCCTCGTCGCTGCGGGCAGTGAGGATGACGACCGCCGCGTCCCCCGCCGCCCGCACGGCATGGCAGACTTCGTAGCCGCTGCCGTCCGGCAGGCCCAGGTCGATGAGCGCGGCGTCAAAAGCGCGGGACGCTGCCAGTTCCCGCGCGCGGGCGGCGGTGGCCGCTGTCTCGACGCTCCATCCCTCCGCCTGCAGCAGCGTTGCCAGCGGGCGGGCGATGGCCTCTTCATCTTCCACAAGCAGCACGTTCATGGCGCATGCCCTCCTTTTTCTTTTTTATCAGTATACCTCATTTTTCCCCCACGCGGGTGACGGAATCGTCACCCGTTCCCGCACGACGGGCAAAAAAGAGAGTGAGCGGAAAGCTCACTCTCTTTGCAAAGCAGTTTTCTTGCAGGGCTGCCCCGTGTTTTTTAATTTGTCCAAAGCTGCGGTATAAAATGTCCGGCCGTTCTTAGAGGGGTATCGGAAACGATGCTTGTGCGGCCGGGCAAAACTTTATTTTCGGGTGGGAACGATCTCTAACCAGTACCCGTCCGGGTCCTGAATGAAGTAGATGCCCATCGCCGGGTTTTCGTAGCAGATGCAGCCCATCTCCTTGTGCTTTTCGTGGGCGGCGTCAAAATCGTCCACCCGGAAGGCTAGATGGAACTCGCATTCGCCCAGGTCGTATTTCTGGGGATGGTCCCGCAGCCAGGTGAGCTCCAGTTCAAAGGGCTCGCCGGGCACGGCCGCATACACGATGATGAAGGAACCGTCGACGGCCTCTTTGCGGCGCACTTCCTCCAGGCCCAGCGCCTGACGGTAAAACTCCAGTGAGCGCGCAAGATCGCTCACGTTGTAGTTCTCGTGGATCATACTGAACTTCATGGATGTTTTCCTTTCTTTGAAGCTGAAAGGCGGAATGACTTTACAGCATAGTGGCGCGCAGTTCCTCGCCGCTCAAGGGACTGAGCAGGGCGGGGGGCACGTCCAGAACGGTCTTGCATCCTTGCTGGCCCGCCTCGTGCATCCGCCAGACGGCGCGGGCATAGGCCACCAGGATGCTGGAAGTGAATTCGGGGTTCGAGTCCAGCGTCAGCTTGTACTCGATCACATGGGTGTTGGCGCTGTCTTTCCCGGTCTTGCCGGTGCGGATGACCATGCCGCCGTGGGGCAGGCCCGCATGGTCGCGCAGAAGTTCCTCCTCGCTGATGAAGTGGACGGTGGTGTCATAGTCGGCGAAGTAGTTGGGCATCTCCTTGATCTCTTTTTCGATGCGGGCGGTGTCGGCGCCGGGCTTTGCCACCACAAAGCACTCGCGGGTATGCTTCTGGCGGGTGGTCAGAACAGGCTGGGCGCCGCTGCGCACCGCCTCAAGGGCGCTCTCCACCGGCACGGTGTACTGACGGGCATCCTGCACGCCTTCCACGCGGCGGATGGCGTCGGAATGGCCCTGGCTCACGCCCTTGCCCCAGAAGGTGTAGGTCTCGCCCTGGGGCAGCACGGCGCCGGCATACACCCGGCTCAGGGAGAAAAGGCCCGGGTCCCAGCCGGCGGAGATGAGCGCCAGGGTGCCGCCTTCCTTGGCGGCTGCGTCCACCGCGGCAAAGTGCTCGGGGATGCGGGCGTGGGTGTCGAAGCTGTCCACCACGTTGAACAGGCGGGCCAGCGCGGGCGTCTGTTCGGGCAGGTCGGTGGCGCTGCCGCCGCACAGGATCATCACGTCGATCTTATCCTGCATTTCAGCGGCTTTACCGGCGGCCAGCACGGGCACGTCCGGGGTCGCCGCCTGGATGGAGGCAGGGTCCCGCCGGGTGAACACGGCGGCCAGCTGCATATCCGGGTTCTGGGCAACGGCGTATTCCACGCCCCGGCCCAGGTTCCCATAGCCCATAATACCGATTCGGATCATATCCATTCCTCCGATTCTCTGAAAATTGAAAAGGCAAACGCCTGAAACAGGCGCTTTTTGCAAAAGAAGGCGGCAGGAACACCGCCGTCTTTCGGGATGAAACACCGCTAAAACAATACCACATTCCCGCCCGGCGCACAAGGGGAAAGTCCGCTGAAGAACGCGCTCAAAAGACCGGGTGCAGGCTGTTAGCCAAAAAAGCCCGGGTCTTTTCGCTTTTCGGCGCGCCGAATACATCTTCCGGGGCGCCCTCCTCTTCGACCACGCCATCCGCCATGAAAATGACACGGTCGGAAACATTGCGGGCGAACTCCATCTCATGGGTCACCACGATCATGGTGGTGTCCTTGCTTTTCAGGCCCTTGATGACCCGCAGCACCTCGCCGGTGAGTTCCGGGTCCAGGGCGCTGGTGGGCTCGTCAAAACACAGAATGTCCGGCTGCAGCGCCAGCGCACGGGCAATGGCCACCCGCTGCTGCTGCCCGCCGGAGAGTTGGAAGGGGTAAAGCCCCATCTTGCCGGCGAGGCCCACTTGCGCCAGCAGAGCCCGGCCCTTTTCGCGGTTTTCTGCTTCCGCCCGCCCCGCTCCGGCTTTGCCCAGCTTTTCCTTTGCCAGCAGGTCCATGGCCAGGGTCACGTTCTGCAGTGCGGTGTACTGGGGGAAGAGATTGAAGTTCTGGAACACAAGGCCGAAGTGCAGCCGCTTCTGCCGCACCGGCTGGGCGCAGGAAGGCCCCCACAGTTCTTCGCCCTTCACATACAGTTCGCCCACGTCGGGCATTTCCAGAAAATTCAGACAGCGCAGAAGGATGGTCTTGCCGCTGCCGGAGGAACCGATGATAGAGAGCACCTGCCCCTGCTCCAGGGCGAGGTCCACTCCCCGCAGCACCTGGGCGCCGCCAAAGGCCTTGCGCAGGCCCTTCATTTCCAAAATTGCCATATCCCGTTACCCCTTGTAGTAGTTCAGCTTTTTTTCCAGCCATCCGAACAGCAGCGTCAGGCCGCCGTTGAAGACAAGATAGAACACGCCGGTGTAGAACAAAGGCCACAGCAGAGCCCGCTGGGCGGTGATGTCCTGCGCGGCGCGGATGATCTCGCCCTCGCCGATGACCCGGGCAAGGCTGGTGTCTTTTACCAAGGTGATGATCTCGTTGCTCATGGGTGCAAGGATGCGCTTGATCACCTGCAGCAGCACCACCTTGCGGAAGATCTGCCCCCGGGTCATGCCCAGCACCTGGCCGGCCTCCCACTGCCCCTGGGGGATACCCTCGATGCCTCCTCGGTAAATCTCAGAGAAGTAGGCCGCGTAATTGATGATAAAGGCCGCCAGCACCGCGCCAAGCCGGTTTTCGATTGGTATGCCGAAGGCAAGACCGGGCACATAATACACCACGATGACCTGCAGCATGAGGGGCGTGCCGCGGATGATCCAGATGAAGGTGCGGGTGAGCCAGCGCAGCGGCGCAAAGCGGCACATGGAGCCGAAACATACCGCCAGGCCCAGCGGCAGCGCTGCCGCAAGAGTGCCGGCAAAAATGATAACGGTGGCCTGAAATCCTTTCAGCAGTTCCAGAGTAACTTCCCAAAACGACATGGACGTAAAACTCCTTTTGGCCCGGGCACAGGGAGCCCTTTACTCAAACCCGCGCCGTCCGGGGCGTTTGTCCACGGACGGCGCGGGTCATCTGATTCAAATGGTTCGTTGAAAGCAGGAGATGGTCATTCGGCAGGCTCCAGCGCCACCAGCACGGACGGGTACTTTTCGGCCAGGGCGGCCACAGTGCCGTCATCGGCCAGCTGCTGCAGCGCTTCGTTGATCTTTTCAGTCATGTCGCTGCCCTTGCGCAGGCCGATGCCGTATTCCTCTTTGGAGAGCTCAACGCCCTCCACCACCATCAGGTCGTCGTAGCTGGTGCCCTCGCCCACAGAGGCGTAGGCCATCACAGCGTCGATGACCGCCACGTCGGCGGTGCCGGATTTCAGTTCCAGCAGGGTGTCACGCTGGGCCTGCAGGGTGGTGAGCTGAGCGTTCTGCAAAGCTTCTTCCGCTTCCACGCTGGACTGGCCCGCGCTGCCGGCTTCCACCACGATCTTTGCATTCGCCATGCTGGAAAGGTCGGTGTAAACATCGGCGTTGGCGCTGTTGATGACGCAGACCTGCATGTTGCCACTGTAAGGAATGGAGAAGTCCATATTTTCCTTCAGGTCATCCTTGATGGTCATGCCATTCCAGATGCAGTCGATGTTCTTGCTCTGCAGTTCGAACACTTTCTGGTCCCAGTCGATCTCCACGAACTCCGGCGTGACGCCCAGTTTTTCGCACACCGCCTCGGCCAGCTCGGTGTCAAAGCCGATGAGGGTGTCCGGGTCCTCCGGGTCATAGTAGTTCATCGGCTCAAACAGGGTGATACCGATTTTCAATGTACCCTTTTCCTGCACATACTCCCAATCAGACTCGCCGGTCTGACCGCAGCCCGCCAGCAGAGAGGCGGCCAGTGCGGCGGCTGCAAACAACGATACGGCCCTTTTCATTGCGATCTCCTCCCCCAAAAGCGAAGCGCTTTATTGCTTTATCACGCTAAAATGATAGCATAAAGAATTGCCGTTTGCAATAGGGATCTCGCAGAAACAGAAAAAATCGGTGTTCCCTACAAGACAGCGCAAAAAAGGAAAGCGGCCGTTGTGCGAAAACGACAATAAATATCCCCCGGCGAAGCCGGGGGTTTTGCACAGACGGGTGAAACCCTGGATTACTAGCGCACGCGTCACGTC